>NZ_CP138632.1:1635000-1935000 GCF_036456085.1 Veillonella parvula
AGTAGCTATGGAAATAGCTCTTAAAAACTATCCAGGTCGTGCCCTCATCAACTCCGTAAATGGGGAGGAGGAGTCTATTACGCACGTAATGCCTTTGGCTAAACGGTATGGTGCAGCATTACTTTGCTTGCCAATCTGTAGTGGTGACTTACCTGAAAAAGCAGAGGACCGCGTTGCTTTAGCTGAAAGTATCGTAAATCGCGCTTACGGTTATGGTCTTCACCCACATGATTTATTACTCGATCCATTAGTATTAACACTTGCCAGCGGTGAAGATAGTGCACGCCAAACATTGCGTACGCTACAGTTATATAAAGAAAAATTTGGCTTCCCAACAGTAATGGGCTTGTCCAATATCTCCTTCGGTATGCCTCAGCGTCCATATTTGAACGGCCAATTCTTAACAATGGCCCTTGCATGTGGCTTAACAACACCGATTATGAATCCACTCAATTATCCAGCAAAAAAAGCATTTGTATCTAGTACTACCTTACTAGGCTGGGACCCAGGTTCTGCTGAATTTATTAAAGAATACGGCTATGAAGACGAAACTACCGCTCCTGGTAACTCTGCTCCTAAAGGGCCAGATAAAAAATCCTTCGATAGTAATGATCCTTTAGCCAATATTCGCGCATGTGTAGAACAAGGCGAAAAAGAAGCTATCATTGATCTTGTAAAAAAAGCCTTAGCAGATGGTATCGATCCATTAGATCTTACGAAAAAAGGCTTATCTGAAGCGATGAACGTAGTGGGGGATAAGTTTGGTTCTGGTAAATTATTCTTACCACAAGTAATGCTTGCTGCTGAAACAATGCAGGCTGCTTTCAACACCATTAAAGAAATTATTCCTGCTAGTGAAAGCTTAGATAAAGGCACCGTTGTCGTGGCTACAGTTAAAGGCGACATTCACGATTTAGGTAAAAATATCGTAGCAGCATTGCTCGAAAACAATGGTTACAAAATCGTCGACCTGGGTAAGGACGTTGACCCAGAAGTTATCGTACAAGCTATTAAAGATAACAAAGCTGCCCTCGTTGGCATCTGTTCCTTGATGACGACAACCATGCCACAAATCGACAATACTATCGCTGCTATCCGTGCAGCAGGCCTTAAAACTAAGGTCATGGTTGGTGGCGCCGTAGTATCTCAAGACTACGCAGACCAAGCAGGCGCGGATATCTACGCTAAGGACGGCATCGCTGCTGTTAACCATGCTAACGATTTCTTTGAAACACTAGAAAAATAATGTATAGTAACGAGGTACATGATGACATTACGAGAAAAACATCAACAAGGGCAGTTCACCATTACTGTTGAATTGGATCCTCCTAAAAGCAGTTCTGCAGAAAAGACCTTCGAACAAGCAGCCCGTTTGAAAGGGAAGGTGGATGCTATCAACATCGCTGATAGCCCTATGTCCAAAATGCGCATGAGCCCAATTTCTCTTTCTTATTTATTACAACATAACAAAGAAATTGAAACTATTTTCCACCTTACATGCCGCGACCGTAATATTATCGGATTGCAATCTGAATTACTCGGTGCAGCAGCTTTGGGCGTGCATAATATTTTAACACTCACTGGTGATAAACCAGATAATGGGGACCATCCATTTGCACAATCCGTATTTGAAGTCGACTGTATGGGACTACTCAACATCGCTAAGACATTAAATGCAGGCAAAGACCTTGCAGGTAATGACCTAGACGCACCTACGAACTTCTACATCGGTGCAACTGGTAATCCTGGTGCTCCAGATTTAGAGATTGAACGCCAAAAATTAGCTGCTAAAATTCAAAATGGCGCTCACTTTGTACAAACACAACCAATTTACGATTTAGAACAGGCAAAACGCTACATTGACAAGATGTCTGAATTCGATGTACCTATCATGCTTGGTTTGATTCCACTTAAAAGCTTTAAAATGGCTACATACCTCCATGAAAAAGTGCCTGGAATCAATCTTACTCAAGAAATCTTGGACCGCATGGAAAAAGGTGGTAAAGAGGCGGGTACAGAAATTGCAATCGAAACACTTGAACAAATCAAGAAAATGGCAGCAGGCGTACATATTATGCCTTTAAATGATATCGATACAACATTATATATTATTGACCACGTATAAAGTCATTCTAAGATTAACATATAACACCTTTCCCACGACCTCCATAGTGAACTAAGTCGTTCTTAGGGAAAGGTGTTATATGTATCTTTATCTCCGCCTCATATAGTGAACAAAATATATAATTTTGTTGTAAACGATATCATTTAATAGATATAGGGTAGGGGAGGGAATGCGAACTAATTCGTTACTAAGAAAAAAAAGAGGATGCAGATCTAAGATTTGCATCCTCTTTTTCTTTATGTAGCAATATAGCATAGAGTTTATTTATATTAGTTTCTACGCCTAAATCATTAACTGCTATACTAACGGTTTGTCTTTAATTTCTTTTGGTTTTCGTGGATATTGTTTTGGTGTTTTTCCCGTTTTCTTCATATATATGATTGCACGTTTATCGTCTAAGGTTGGCAAAGTAACGGTTCTTACTTCTTCGATAGTAGCCTTTAGTGTGCTAAGGGCTTTATTAGATTCTTTAACTTCTTCTTCGTAGATAGCTCCTTTTAAAGCAACAACGTAGCCACCTTCTTTTACATATGGCACAGTCCATTCTAAAAGAATCGGCAAGCGTGCCACGGCACGGCTCGTAGCAACATCGAAGCTTTCACGGTAATCTTGATGACTCAAATCCTCCGCACGTCCGTGTAAAGTAGTACAGTTCGTCAAATTTAGTTCATCTATAATCGATTCCAAAAAGGTAAGCCGCTTTTTCAAAGAATCAAACAGGGTAACCTTGAGGCTACGGTCATAGATAGCCAATGGAATACCAGGGAAACCTGCACCGGTACCAACATCGATAATCGTCATACCAGATTTGATAATTTCAGAATCATAACAGGAGAGGGAGTCAATCATGTGCTTAACCACGACTTCTTTCATATCCGTAATACCCGTTAAATTGAGATATTTATTTGTTTCAATCATATGCGCATAATACATGTAAAAGTCTTTTGCTTGCTCTTCCGTACAAGGCAAGCCAAAATGGCTCATTTGCTCCATCATGTACGAAACAAATTCAGACTGAGGTGCTATAGGCACATCGTATTTTTCTTTCATAAGTACTCCTAATGAATTGTCTAATATGTATAGGACAATAAGATCTGTAGGAAATATCTTTTAAAATCTGTAAGAAATATCTTCTAAAAAGTTCATATAAAATGCATGTTATTACATGCTATTTTATTTACTTCTGTTGTATTGTTCGAGTTGGATCAACAGAACAGATACGTCCGCAGGTGATACGCCAGAGATACGGCTTGCTTGGCCGATGGAGTGAGGACGAATTTTGTTGAGCTTTTGTTGAGCTTCAAGGGAAATGCCCTTGATTTGTGTATAATCCCATTCTTTTGGAAGAATTTTTTCTTCTAGTTTACGAATCTTATCGACTTGCTCCATTTGCTTTTTGATGTAACCTTCGTAGGTAATGGAAATATCGACAGCTTCCTCTACATCAGGTGTATAGCGTTTCAAACCAAATGCATCGGCTACGACGGCGTAAGAGAGTTCGTTACGTTTTACTAAATCATAAGCGTGAATACCTGTTCTAATAGGTGCTGTACCTAAACTTTCAAGCAAAGCTTGTGTTTCTTTAGACGGATTGACAGGTGTATTTCGTAACATATCCATTGCTTCTTCGATAGCAGCTTTCTTGGCTGTAAATTTGGCCCAACGATCGTCTTTTACAAGACCGATTTCACGGCCTTTTTCTGTAAGACGCAGGTCTGCATTATCTTGACGAAGCAATAGACGGTATTCACTGCGGCTTGTCATCATGCGGTACGGTTCATTTGTACCTTTTGTTACAAGATCATCGATAAGAACACCGATGTACGCTTCGGAGCGAGCAAGGATGAACGGTTCCTTTCCTTGAATCCACAATGCTGCGTTGATACCAGCCATAAGGCCTTGAGCAGCCGCTTCTTCATAGCCAGATGTACCGTTGGCTTGACCTGCAGAGTAGAGACCTTCAATATGTTTCACTTGAAGTGCTGGTGTCAATTGCATTGGATTCAAGCAATCGTATTCGATAGCATAGGCAGGACGCATAATTTCAACATTCTCAAGACCTGGGATGGTACGCAAGAAAGCATATTGTACATCCATTGGAAGAGACGTACTCATACCTTGTACATACATTTCATTTGTACCCGTGCCTTCTGGTTCTACGAATAATTGATGGCGTTCTTTATCGGCAAAGCGCACTACTTTATCTTCGATGGAAGGACAGTAACGAGGGCCTACGCCTTCGATTTTGCCACTATACATAGGAGCCCGGTGAATATTGCTATGAATGATTTCGTGCGTTTCTTTATTAGTATAGGTCAACCAACATACATCTTCATTACGATTAATCCATTCATCCATGAAGGAAAATGCGTGATGATGTGCATCGCCTTCTTGAACTACCATATTTTCGAGGTTTAAAGTACGTTTATCTACACGTGCTGGTGTACCCGTTTTAAAGCGCATCAATTCAATACCATTATCGAGTAAGGATTGAGAGAAATGTTCTGCTACGCGTTGACCATTTGGACCGCCCACATAATCGATATCACCGATGAGGATTTTACCTTTCAAATAGGTACCTGTACAAAGAATAATAGCCTTAGCGCCATAGAATTCACCAAGCTCTGTAACGATACCTGTTACCTTGTCATCCTCAACCTTAAGTTCTGTCACCATGATTTGCTTAACATTGAGATTATCTGTATTCTCCAATGTTCGTTTCATCAAATGTTGGTATTTAATCTTGTCAGATTGGCAGCGCAAAGAATGAACGGCAGGTCCTTTGCCCATATTGAGCATACGCATTTGGATAGCTGTAGCATCCGCATTGATACCCATTTGACCGCCTAATGCGTCAACTTCGTAAACAAGATGGCTTTTACCAGGGCCACCCACGGCAGGGTTGCACGGCATAAGCGCAATATTATCTAAACTGATGGTCGCCATCAACGTGCGATGACCCATGCGGGCAGCGGCGAGGGCCGCCTCACAACCAGCATGACCACCACCGATGACGATGACATCATAATTATCTACTGTGTACATATCAATTAAATTCCTTATATTTGTTACTTATCTTATTGTGAAAGTATATTTTATTCAAACTACGAGGCCGAATAGCCCAGAGTACAGGTCGCTCGCTGAGCATTTTTCTTCGAAAAATTGCACGCTCCGACCAAAGCGATGCAGTGTCCCTGTCGTCGCAAGCTCCTCCATTGACTACTGCCCTGCTTTTACTTACCTAAACAAAAACGACTGAAGAGTTCGTCGATCATGGATTCTCGGATGGTATCGCCTGTGATGTCGCCTAGTAGTTCCCAAGCGCTACGCAGGTCGGTGGCTACAAAGTCTACAGGCATGCCCATGTCGATAGAGGAGAGGGCTTGTTCTACTTGAGCCTTCGCTTGTTCCATGAGGCTGATGTGGCGCACATTACTGATCATGGCGCTATTGTCTTGTTTTACGCGACCGCCGTAGACGAGTTCTTGCACCCATTTGGCAAGAACCGCAGAGCCTTCGCCTTCTTTAGCACTGATTCGTTCGATAGCCGTGAAGGTTCCGTGTTCTTTAATATTTTCATCTGTAACGACTTGTGCCACATCGGACTTATTAAGGAGTACGATAGTATTCAAACCGCTCACAGAGGTCAAAATTTCGATTTCTTCAGAGTTTAACGGAGTAGATCCGTCAATAACGCAGAGCACGATGTCTGCTTTGTTGATATAATCGCGAGCACGCTCCACACCAAGGGCTTCTACCGTATCTTGTGTATTCCGAATACCTGCCGTATCGATGAGGCGTAAAGAAATGCCTTCTACGGTCATATATTCTTCAATGCTGTCCCTTGTTGTACCAGGAATATCCGTTACGATAGCGCGGTTTTCGCGCAAGAGAGCGTTCATCAAGCTCGATTTACCTGCATTTGGACGGCCTACAATAACTGTCGTAATACCATCGCGAATGAGGCGACCTGTATTCGCTGTGGACAAGAGATCATCCATGGCTTTCAAAATAGGCTCTAGCTGTTCACGAACCTCTTGGCTCGTTACGTCCTCGATATCCTCCTCAGGATAGTCGATGGTTACCTCTAAATGAGCAATCATGGCGATGAGCTGTTCACGCACATCTTTCACAAAAGACGAAACGGTCCCGTCTAGCTGAGATACAGCGAGAGAGAGGGAGTCCTCTGTTTTTGCTTCAATAATATCAATGATTGCCTCCGCTTGGGTGAGGTCGATACGTCCGTTCATAAAGGCGCGTTTCGTAAATTCACCGGCCTCAGCCATGCGTACATCGTGATTGACGAGCAATTTTAGAATTTGTCGAACTGGCACAATGCCGCCGTGACACTGAATTTCTACCACATCTTCCGCCGTGTAGGAATGAGGCCCTTTCATTAATAGTACAAGAACCTCGTCGATAGTTTTGTTCGTCGCTGGGTCCACAATGGTCCCATATTGAATCGTTCTATTTTGGCGGTCCATCAAAGGAACGGTGCCAACGCTCTTGAACAGGCTATTTACAATAGGAAAACTATCCTTGCCGCTGACCCGAATAATACCAACCCCACCGATGCCGGGCGGTGTTGCAATGGCCGCTATTGTATCATCTATATACATACATATCTCCGTATTTCGATTATCTAGTATTTGTTTTTGTATATGTTCTTCGCCTGTGAAAGTTAAACTAAACTAATCTTTGCATGCGAAGATTAACTTAGGTTAGCTTTCACCATAACCTAAAGAATAAAGGGAACAGCCCTCAAGCAACCGAGGATATCAGTTACTTGAAAGCTGCACCACTATATTTTATTTTTTGTACGAAATCACAACGTGACGGAACGGCTCGTCCCCCTCACTGTTGGTAACAACGTTTTTGTCGCCTTGAAGGGCAGTGTGAATGATTTTACGTTCAAAAGCATTCATCGGTTCTAAGGAAACCTTTTGACGGTTGCGTTTCACCTTAGAAGCCAAACGTTTCGCGAGATTTACCAATGTTTCTTCTCGGCGAGAACGATAGTTTTCCACATCTACCACGATATGGCAGTGGCCAGATACATCCTTGTGAGCCACGAGATTTGTTAAGTATTGAATAGCATCCAATGTTTGACCATGTTTGCCGATCAAAATACCTAAATCTTCGCCGTGTACTTGGAATGTAATCTTGTCTTTAGTCATCATCTTTTCGATAACTACAGTGAGGCCCATTTGTGTAAACATATCATCGAGGAATTGTTTACCTTTTTCAGCAATTTCTTGTTGATCTTCTTTTGAAAGTTCTTTTTTAGAAGGTTTTTCCGTTATAGTACTTTCAGAAGTTTCAACTGCTGTATCTTGTACTTCTGTTTCGCTTGTTGCCACTGGTTCGGAAGCAATAGCTACAGATTGTTCTTCTGTGTTAGCTACTTCTTTTGCAGTAACAGATTGGGCCAAAGCGGTGAAAAATAAGCGAACAACTGCTGGTTTACGACCAATGCCTAAAAATCCACTAGAAGGTTGTTCTAAGACTTTAGTTTCTACCAATTCTTGGCCTTCAGCGGCTAATTGAGCTACACCTTTAGCAATGGCATCTTCAATGGTTTTAGCAGATACATCGATAAATTCCATAATTGCCTCCTACTTAGCGTTCAAATTTTTGTAAATGAAATGCTGTTGAATCAATTGGAATACGTTAGAAACTACCCAGTAGATAACGAGACCAGATGGGAAGCTCAAAGAAATGTAACCAATGAATAAAGGCATAAAGATTGTCATAATCTTTTGTTGTTGCGCAGCTGCACCAGTTGCACCATTACTAGTTTGACGAGACATAACCCATGTGGATAATGCACTCAAAATAGGTAAGATATACATTGGATCTGGATCGCCAAGGCTAGGCAACCACAAGAATTGTACAAAGTTTGGATCGTATGGGTAATCTTTCAAAGCCCAGTAAATCGCGATCAAGAATGGCATTTGTACCAACAATGGCAAGCAACCAGCCAATGGGTTAACGCCCATTTCTTTGTACAATGCACCCATTTCCGCTTGCAGTTTTGCAGGATCGTTTTTGTATTTATCTTGCAATTGTTTCATGCGAGGCTGCAATTCTTGCATAGCCTTCATGGATTTAATTTGCTTAACAGTAAGTGGTGCCAAAATCGCTTTAATAACGATTGTTAAAAGGATAATAGCCACACCGTAGCTTGGATAACCTATCATTTGAGTCAATTGGAATGCATAAGTTACCAATGTGCTCATTAAATCAACGATAGGTTGGAAAATACCACTTAAAAAGTCCATTGTTTCTCCTTTTTCATACAGTCCGAAATCGTCCTTTGCGCATCTATATATCGTTATGGTATGGTCTAAATTTCATCCATACAGATGCTCAGGTATTTCCAAAACTGTGCTTGATGGTGATGGTGAAAGTTACTTTTACAGAACACATCCAGCCTAATCCCACGTGGGTTAGGGAACTGGATCGTAGCCACCCTTGTGGAAAGGATGACAGCGAAGAATGCGTTTTAAACCCATCCAGCTACCTTTCAAAGGACCATATTTTTCGATGGCCTGCAGAGTATATGTGGAACATGTCGGATAATAACGGCAACATCCAGGTTTTAAGGGAGATATGGCGAGCTGATAAAACCTAATTAAAAGTCGTAAAAGCATGGTTATACAGCGTTTCATGGAAACCTCCATATACACAAAAAGGACCAAAGCCTCTAACTTGTGGTCCTATTTATCATTTTGTATCAATAATTTGCTTTTTCGCAAGAGATACAAAATCTCCTTTTCCGCTTTTTCGTAGGTAGCGTTTTTCAGAGGGCCACGTCCAACAATTACGATATGATACCCTTCGCGAATGGCGTGCTGATTGAGGCGATATACCTCTTTCATCAGGCGTCTAGCTCGGTTGCGCTCCACTGCACAACCAACCTTTTTACCTGTTACAAAACCAATGCGCGTAGGTTGCTTTGCCACGGGCATACGATACAGTACACACATACGGCCTACTTCGTATTTTCCGTGCTTATACACAAGGCGATATTCATTATTGTGCGTCAGTCGTCTTGCTTTATCAAGGCAATAATCCATATGCATTGTCCTTAAGTCCTAAGAATAGAAAAACTTGGCAGCAGCGCCAAGTTTTTTCTCCTGCCTAACAGCTATTATATTATGCAGATAAGCGTTTTCTGCCTTTTGCACGTCTTCTTTTCAAAACGAGACGGCCACCAATAGTTTTCATGCGTTCACGGAAACCATGGGTACGTTTTCTCCAAAGAGTATTTGGTTGGTAAGTACGTTTCATTAGTAAAACACCTCCTCGTCATTCTGTATTGTTTTACTTATACCATAACAGGGTAATTATAGAGGTAAAACGTAAATTTGTCAATATAATAAAGGGGTTCTGCTGTGAGTTCTTGTATTTCTGAAAATAATTCTACTACACATTTTATCCTGTAATTGATGTTACGTTTCCAGGGGGAGGAATATAGGGCTCCTTCATCGCTCCATACTCATCGTAAAGTCGCTCAAAAGGACCCTATATTCCCTCCTAAGGCAACCCTAATGTCACCTTCAACACCACTACACGATGTAAACGTAACATCAATTTATCAACATACAAGAACTCACAATTCAAATCTTTTTATACTTTGGCAAATTTATGTTTTGATCTCCAGTTGAAGAGAGGGGAGGAATAGATGTGGTTTTCTCCCTCCATACTCATCGTAAGTCGGTCAAAAATCCACATCTATTCCTGCTCCTAAGACTCCCTTTTAGAAAAATCACTAGTTTGTCATTTTTATCTATCATTTATTTTTGATTATCTGAAGGTTGATGTTGTTATGTTCATCAATTACTTTTCCATCTATGTGTATAATAATCATAAAAATTATCTTATTGGAGGAGGGGAATGAAAACTACTTTTTGAGCGACTTGCGTTAGAATGGAGCGATAAAAGTAGTTTTCATTCCTCCCCCAAAAGTAATTGATGAACAAATGATAAGATAATTATTGATTTATTAACACATTTCCTTCAGATAATCAAAAGTTATCCACAGATTGAATGACAAATTACTTATTTTTTGGTACAATCATACTTGAAATTAGGAAAAATTATATATTTTTATAGGTTTTTGATGGATAACTTTCGAAGTTATCCACATTTTTTCTCTTTTAGTTTATAAAAACTGAAAAGTCAGTAATTATCTATATAAAATAGACTTTTATTTTTACTTATTCACAGGTTATACACAAGTTATTCACAGGAATAATAGTTTTTTCCACAGCTTTTACAATAGTTATGCACATTATTCCTAAAGTTATACACATTTATTGCAATAGTTATTCACAAGAGGCACGTCATGCAATCATTTGATTTAAATAATATATGGGAGCATATATTGCAAGAGGCGAAAAAGAATATGCAACATTTACCTGACGCATTGTATTTGCGCGTCACGTCATCGTTGATTCCCATGTCTCTCGAAAGTCATTCGATCCATATTGGGGTCATGCAAACATTTGTAAAAAACTTAATCGACCAGCAGCCACAGATTAGCAAGGCTTTGCAGGATGCGATTACTACGGTTATCGGTTCCCATCGAGATATGGTGTTATTCGATTTCAATCAAGAAAGTGTAGATACTACCTTTGTTGATGAAAATCTCATCGATACGCCTGTTGTAGCACCGCCGATGCCTTTACCACCTATAGTAGAGGAAAAGGCTCATCAAGAGGAGTTTTACACACCAGTCTATCAAGATCCTGTCTATATCGACCGCACGCCAGCGCCTGTGGAGATTCCAGACGAACCAATGGTAGCGACACCAAAGAAACCATCAGAAACAACGCCAACATTACAGTCTGACAATGTACCTGTGGATTTATCACTATCTAATCTCAATCCGGCATACCGTTTTGATAATTATGTAACGGGCAATGCGAACCGAATACCATTTGGAGCCGCTCAAAATGTAGCTGAATTTCCAGGTGGAGACTATAATCCGCTCTTTATCTATGGTCCATCGGGCCTCGGCAAAACACACTTGATGCACGCCATCGGTAATGCTATCAAGGAAAATCATCCACATATGAAGGTCATGTCTATTACGAGCGAAAACTTTATGAATATTTTCGTTGAAACATTACAGCGCAACCAAGGTAAATTGTTCCGCAACACATTCCGCAATATCGATGTGCTCATGATTGACGATATTCAGTTCCTTGAAAGCCGTGAAAGTACGAAAACTGAACTATTTAATACGTTCAATGAATTATTAAATAACAACAAGCAAATCGTTCTTACCTCTGATACGATGCCAAACGATATGGAGCAGTTCGAAGATCGTCTTCGCTCTCGTTTCCAAGCTGGTTACATTGCCACAATGGAAAATCCAGATTTAGAAACACGCATTGCCATCTTCAGATCACTGCTCGAACGAGAATATAAAAAGAATCGCATTATTCGTATCGATAATGATTCAATTAACTACGTAGCATTGCAATTTAGCGAAAACGTCCGCGTATTGCAAGGTGCTTTTACCAAGCTCATCGGTACAGCATCCATCGATCAACGTCTCGAATCTATCGACCTAGAATACACAAAACACGCCTTGGCGGGCCTCGTTCATACCGAAGAGGTGAATATGGTTAATATTGAAAGCATCCAGAATTTTGTTAGTTCTTATTTCAATATTAAAAAGCAAGACCTACTCGGCAAGAAACGAAAAGCCCAATTCGCATTTCCACGGCAAATCGCCATGTATCTATGCCGCGATATGATCAATGAAAGCTATCCTCAAATCGCAGCAGCTTTTTCTCGTGATCATACGACAATTCTCCATGCGTACGATAAAATAACGAAGGAAATTGAAAAAAACGAAGAAACTAAACGAATGGTTGCAGAAATTAAACAGAAATTAACAACCTGTGGATAACTCTGTGGATATACGGTGAATAACTTTGTGGATATCCTAAAACTCATACTTTGATGTTAATATGTGGATAAGTAGGTACAAACTATCAACATAGTTATACACAACTCATAATTCACACAGTTAATAGCGCCAAATCACTTTTACACATATAAACAGGCCCCTACTATTACTACTACTAAAACTAACAAACAATCAAAAAACCAGTAGAAATAGATCTACCGTAGAATATCTATAGAGCATCTAAGATAGTAAACATAGAATATTACAAACAAAGCAATTAATTATTAGTGCTTTTACAATATATAAAAATTATAAAGGAGTAACATATGCATATTACATTCCCTAAAGCAAATCTCCAAAAAGCAATTAACGTATTGCAAAAGGTATCTCAAAATAAAACAAGTTCCAACTTACCAGGCGCTATTTATATGACTACAAAAAATGGTCAAGTAGAATTGCAAGGTAACGACTTTGAACTCGGCATTCGCTTAACCATCGATGGAGACATTAAAGAACCTGGTACTTTAGTGGTAGGTTCCCGCTATTTCCAAGAATTAATTCGCAAATTGCCTGGCGATACTATTGAACTTTACAAACCAGAAGACGGAAGTTCTTTGACCATCACATCTGGATCTTCCGAATTTAACCTTGTTACATTACACCCAGATGATTTTTCCTTGGTGGAACAAATTCACGACCAAGATCATGTAAACATCGATAGCTTTGCTATGAAAGAACTCATCGATTTAACAAATTATGCAGCTGCTACTGATGAAGATCGACCTGTATTTACCGGTGCTCTTCTTGAAATCAAAGAAAACGAAGTGACTATGGTTGCTACCGATACACACCGTATGGCTGTTAAAAAAATTACCATCGATGAACCAGCAACGACTCCAATGCGCGCTATCATCCCTACAAAAACGTTGGCTGAAGTATCTCGTTTATTACCAACAGATAATCCAGCTATGATCAATATCATTTGGAATCGTACACAAATCGTATTTAATTTTGAATCTATTTATATTATTTCTCGCTTAATCGAAGGCACATATCCTGAATATGAAAAGGTAATTCCTTCTCAATTCGATTCTAGCGCTGTAATTGATCGCCGCGAATTTGCTGGTGCTGTTGATCGCGTATCCTTGTTGGCTAAAGACATCAGCTATAATGTAATTCGTTATGATTGGTCTGAAAGTAATGTCACATTGTCTACTCAAAATACTGAAATCGGTATGGCAAAAGAAGACGTAGCTGTTGAATTTAAAGGCACACCTTTCACAATCTCCTTCAATGGTCGCTACATCTCTGACATCTTGCGTCACAGCACAGGTGACAATATCCACTTGTTCTTAAAACAAAATGGTCCTGTTGTCATTCGCCAAGACAATAATCCGAACTATACATACGTAGTAACACCAGTTCGCACGAATGCATAAAAGTAAAAGCAGGGCAGTAGTCAATGGAGGAGCTTGCGACGACAGAGACACTGCATCGCTTTGTTCTGAACGTAAGATTTTCTAGATAACAAAGTTATCTAAGAAAATCCACAGTGAAGAACTGTGCTTTGGGCTCCAACCAAATATAACTTTGGTCGGAGCGTGCAATTTTTCGAAGAAAAATGCTCAGAGAGCGACCTGGACTCAGTATGATATATATTATTATGCAAATTGTCCAAATAGGAGGACGTTATGAAAGAGAAACAGCAGGTACCCATTCATACGGAGTACATTCAAATTGATCAGTTGTTGAAGTTAGAAGGCATCATTGAAACAGGTGGTCAAATAAAATCTTTCATCGATGAAGGCATCCTTACCTTGAATGGTCAGGTTGTAACTGAAAAACGCAAGAAATGCCGCGTTGGTGATGTGATTTCTTGTGAAGGTCTCGATGTAGACCTCATAATTACACAAGAGGAGGCATAATCGGTGAGAATTGACTCACTGCAATTATTCCAGTTTCGTAATTATAAGGATGTACAGATACAGTTTAACCCTGAGATTATCGTTCTGCACGGCACCAATGGGGCTGGTAAGACGAATATCCTCGAATCGATTTATGTTGGTACGATTGGTAAAAGCCATCGTACTAATGATACATCGGATATGCTCATGTTTAATGCTGAAGAAGCAGGCATAGTTGTAAAATTCGAGAAAAAAGATACGCCTCAAAAGGTAAATATTAAATTATTCCGCCAAGGGGCCAAGGATATTCGTTTAAACGACACAAAAATATCTCAAAAAGAACTGATTGGTACATTAAATACAGTTATCTTTTGTCCTGAAGACTTACAGCTCATTAAGGGAACTCCGTCTGGTCGTAGGCGTTTCCTAGATATGGAAATATCTCAGACCAGCGCTACTTACTATCATCAATTGATGCAGTATAATCGGTTGTTACAGCAACGAAATGCAGTCCTAAAAGAATATAGGGGAAAGAATAATATTCCTCTTGAAGAATGGGATTTGCAGCTAGCAGATATGGCGAGCTTTATCGTAAAGAAACGATTAGAAAGTTTGAAAAAAATTAATCTGCTCATCGATTTGATGAATCGTAAATTGACGGGTGGACTCGAGAATTTAACCATCGGTTATGAACAGCCGTATATGGACAATGGTTCATTAGAATATACAAGGGAAGGCTTTTACGAACGCATCAAAGCAGCGTTGCCGCAAGATCGTCATCGTTTGAGCACTAGTGTAGGTCCTCATCGCGATGATTTAAGATTCTTTTCCGATGCTATGGATTTAAAGAAATTTGGATCGCAAGGTCAGCAACGAACCGCTGTATTGTCCTTAAAGTTGAGTGAACTTGAGTTTATCAAGTCAGAGGTAGGAGAATATCCAGTTCTTCTCTTGGATGATGTATTGAGCGAACTTGATGAGTCGAGACGAGTGAATTTATTGCAGTTTATTCATAAACGAATTCAAACATTTATTACCACTACAGATATTCACGATTTTAAAGATTTGAAATCCGTTCAATTTATTTCTTGTGAAGGGGGAAATGTTCAGTATGGACAGCCTTGATCTTTGTTTACCAAAGGCCTTAGCAGAACTGAATTTACTGGAACAATATAAATTAAATACCCTCGTTCACAAGTGGCGTGATGTAGTAGGCGATGTTATTGCTGATCATACGAAAATTGTGTCTATCAAGCCTCCAGACATGGTTATCAGTGCAGATAATTCCATGTGGATGCAGGAATTACAGATGCAAAAACGACGTATCATCGAGGCTATCAACAAGTATTACCGCCAAGAGGTAATTACCGATATTCGATTCATCATGAAACGTCAGAGCTATGTGAAAGTAGAAATTAATACGTCTCTAACGATTCCTGATGAACAGATTATTACAAAACGTATTAATTTTGCTAATATCGTGCTTTCAAAAGAAGATGTAGATGCCATCGATAAATCCTTAGAACAAACGGATAACGAAGAATTACGAGCTGCTTTCAGAAAAGTACAAATTACGGCTCGAAAGCGTGAAATATATTTAGAGCAGCATGGGTATCATCGTTGTAAGCGATGTGGCATGCACATGGAATCTAAAAAAGAAATCTGTCCGACTTGTGAATATGAATTGCATCGAAAACATATTAAGGACATTAAGTCTGTTATTAGAAAGTATCCATACTTTAAATACAGCGACTGTCAGCAATTTATACAGTGTACCTTCCCAGACTTTGCAGAAGCGATGCGGGAATCCATATACTTTTACCTGGATAAGATTTATAAAGGATCTATCAATCGCCGTCATATGTTTATGGTGGCCATGCTCATCACTCATAAGAAACCTGATGAGCTAACGGATCAGCATGTTATCAATTTGTGTAATAAATATCGATCAAAGTTCCTCGCTGAAGAAGAACAGCGCAAAATTGATGCTCTTAATGGGACATTAGAAAAGTAGAGGGGGCATTCTTATGTACGTTCATATTGGAGATACCATTTCCGTGCCTATAGAATCCATCATTACGATGGTGCATGCCAAGGGCGGAAAGTCCCATAAAAGTCCTATTCATCACTATGAAACGCTAGAATATATCGCCATGGTGCCAGAGGAGCAAATTAAGACATACGTGGTCACTGATGCTTGTGTGTATGGATCTGGTATCAGTATTAAGACTTTAATGAGACGGATTGATGAGTTTTATAGTATAATAAAGAGATAAAGTTTAATCCTGTACATGTTTTGTCACTTTATTTCAATCAAGTACAGTATGATAGATTGTTAGGAGGAGTTTGTTTCATGCCTGAACAAAATTATAGCGCTCAGAATATTCAGGTTCTTGAGGGTCTAGACGCAGTGCGTAAACGCCCAGGGATGTATATTGGTAGTACGTCTGCTCGTGGTTTGCATCACCTCGTATACGAAGTTGTAGATAACTCTGTAGACGAAGCGCTTGCTGGTTACGCTACACATATCGAAGTATCCATCAATCCAGATAACAGTGTTACTGTTGTCGATGATGGTCGTGGTATTCCAACAGGGATGCATGAATCTGGTATGTCTGCGGTAGAGTTAGTATTAACGAAATTGCATGCAGGTGGTAAATTCGGCGGTGGCGGTTACAAGGTATCTGGTGGTCTTCATGGCGTAGGTATTTCCGTAGTTAATGCGTTGAGTGAATGGACTAAGGTTCAAGTATCTCAAAATGGCATTGTTCAAGAGATTTCCTTTGCTCGTGGTCATAAAACTTCCGAGTTGCACGAAATCGGCAAGGCTTCAGGAACTGGTACTACAGTTATTTTCAAGCCAGATGCAGAAATCTTTGAAACTACCGTATTCAGCTTTGATACATTGAAAATGCGTTTACAAGAATTGGCATTCCTTAACAAAGGCCTTCGCATTACATTGAGCGATTTGCGCTTAGAGGAACCTCGTGTTGAAAGCTTCCACTATGAAGGTGGTTTGGTTTCTTTCATTACCTTCTTGAACGAAAATAAAGAAGCAATTAATCCAACTGTTATCAACATTGAAAATACAAAAGACGATGTTGTGGTAGATGTGGCATTGCAATATAACGATAGCTATAGCGAAAATTTATTGTCCTTCGTAAATAACATCAATACTATTGACGGTGGTACACATCTATCTGGTTTCCGTGCTGCCTTGACTCGTACCCTCAATGATTATGGCCGTAAATCTGGTTTGATCAAGGAAAGTGAGTCTAATCTTTCCGGTGAAGACGTACGTGAAGGTTTGACAGCTGTCGTATCTGTAAAAGTGTTGGAACCTCAATTTGAGGGCCAAACAAAAACTAAACTTGGCAATAGTGAAGTTAAAGGTATTACAGACGTTATCGTTACAGAAGGTCTTAAAACATTCTTCGAAGAACATCCGCAAGATGCGAAGAAGATTATCGAAAAAGCAACGATGGCAAGCCGTGCTCGTGAGGCTGCTCGTAAAGCCCGCGACTTAACACGCCGTAAAAATGCGTTGGAAGTATCTAGCCTTCCTGGTAAATTGGCGGACTGCTCCGAAAAAGATACATCTATGACTGAAATTTATCTTGTGGAAGGTGATTCTGCAGGTGGTTCTGCAAAACAAGGTCGCGATCGTCGCTACCAAGCGATTTTGCCATTGCGTGGTAAAATCCTCAACGTAGAAAAAGCACGTCTAGATAAGATTTTGGCTAATAACGAAATTCGCTCCATGATTACTGCTTTTGGTACAGGTATTGGCGATGAATTTGATATTACAAAATCCCGTTATAACAAGATTATCATCATGACAGATGCGGACGTTGACGGCGCTCACATCCGTACATTGTTATTAACATTCTTCTACCGCTATATGAAACCATTGGTAGAAGAAGGTCATATCTATATTGCTCAACCACCTTTGTATCAAATCAAGAAGGGTAAATCCCACTGGTATGTATACTCTGATGCAGAGTTGACTGCTAAACTTGATGAAGTAGGCCGCGATGGTACTACAATCCAACGTTACAAAGGTTTAGGTGAAATGAATCCTGAACAATTATGGGAAACTACAATGAACCCTGATAATCGTACGATTTTACAAGTTAGCTTAGAAGATTCTATCGAAGCTGACAAAATCTTTACAGTCCTCATGGGTGATAAGGTAGAGCCTCGTCGTAAATTTATTGAAGATAACGCAAAATACGTGCGTAATCTAGATTTGTAAGAGGTGACCCATGTCTGAAAATCATAATAGTAACGTAGAGTTTACGTCTAACAAAGATCAACACCTAAAACGTTCCTTAAAAGCGCGTCATATGAATATGATTGCTTTAGGTGGTGCTATCGGTACAGGTTTATTCGTTGCTGGTGGTGAAGTGGTAAGTACAGCTGGCCCTGGTGGTGCTCTTGTAGCTTACGGCCTCATTGGTATCATGGTTTATTTCCTCATGACATCTCTTGGGGAAATGGCTACATACTTGCCAATTCCTGGTTCCTTCGGGACTTATGCAAAACGCTATGTAGATCCTGCCTTTGGTTTTGCCTTAGGTTGGAATTACTGGTTTAACTGGGCTATTACCTTGGCTGCTGAAGTATTAGCAGGGGCGCTCATCATGAAATATTGGTTCCCTGATGTACCTGCCATCGTATGGTCTGCTCTGTTCTTGTTCATTTTATTCGGCTTGAACTATTTATCTACTCGTTCCTTTGGTGAAAGTGAATATGTGTTCTCTAGCATCAAGGTAATTACCGTATTCGTATTCCTATTCTGTGGCTTTATGCTTATCTTTGGCATCGGTGGCACATCTCCAGGATTTGCAAACTGGACTGTAGGAGAGGCTCCATTTGTAGGTGGCTGGGAATCTATTCTTGCTATCTTTATGGTGGCAGGATTCTCCTTCCAAGGTACTGAACTGATCGGTGTAGCCGCTGGTGAAGCGGAAGACCCTGAAAAGAACGTGCCAAAAGCGATTAATACAATCTTCTGGCGTATTCTATTATTCTATATCGGTGCTTTCACGGTTATCGGTTTCTTGATTCCGTACACAGATCCAAATCTGTTGAACTCTAGTGTAGAGAACGTATCTATTTCTCCATTTACACTCGTATTTGACCGCTTTGGTTTTGCCTTTGCTGCTAGCTTTATCAATGCTATTATCTTAACGGCTGTATTGAGTGCTGGTAACTCTGGTTTGTACTCTTCTACGCGTATGCTGTATGCACTCGCTAAGGAAGGTCAAGCACCTCAAATTTTTGCTAAGTTAAATAAACGCGGTGTTCCAGTGCCTGCGTTAATCTTAACGACAGCAATCGGTTTATTTGCATTCCTTACAAGCTTTATTGGCGAAGGTACAGCTTATACATGGATTGTTAATATCTCTGGTTTATGCGGTTTCATCGCATGGGTTGGTATCGCGGTATCTCATTATCGTTTCCGCCGTGCTTTCATTGCTCAAGGCAGAGATCTTAGTGAATTGCCATACAAAGCGTGGTTATTCCCAGTTGGCCCAATCTTGGCGTTTATTCTTTGCGTCATCATCATCTGTGGTCAAAACTACTCCGCTTTCACAGGTGATACCATCGACTGGTACGGCGTATCCGTTGCCTACATTGGCTTACCAATCTTCTTCGCAGTGTACCTTGGTTACAAATACATCAACAAAACTAAAGTTGTGCCGTTGAAAGAAGTTAACCTTGATCGTGACTTCGATAGATAACATAAAATTAGACCTGTTCATTATGAAAGTAGTGAACAGGTCTTTTTTTGATGTATAATATGTAAATTTTTGATATATAGTATGTAATTTTTGGAGATATACTATGTAATTGTTTTATGTGAAAGCTATATTTGTTTTTATCTAAAAGTCTTGTTATAATAAATTAAAATATATTGTAATCAATTAGAAAGGATACAATTATGATTATTACTACAACTATGCATATTGAAAACAAACCTGTACAAGAGTACAAAGGTATTGTATTTGGTGAAGTCGTAGAAGGCCGTAACTTTGTAAAAGATTTCATGTCCGGTATTCGCGATATCGTTGGTGGTCGTAGTGGCAGCTATGAAGATTCTTTGATGAATGCGCGCAAAGCAGCTCTCGACGAAATGTCTCAACGAGCTTCTAAATTGGGTGCTAATGCTATTATTGGCGTATCCTTCCAATACAGCACAGTAGGTGCACAAAATGGCATGCTTATGATTACATGCAATGGTACAGCCGTTGTAGTTTAATAAATAATAGACTAAGTCAGATATAATTATTAATATAATCCTAAGGGAAATAAGTAAGTCGTAATGTATTATTGTGACTGAAAAAACAGCAGGGGAAAGCCCTGCTGTTTTTTATATGATATTTATTAAAAAACCCCCTATAAAAAGTATTAGAAACTTTTATAGGGGTTTTTTTGTATTGTGGTTTATCTATATATCTTATAGATAATAAAAAAGCAGAAATAATTACTGCTTTTTTATTTTACCTTATACCAGCTTGCATACATGATTGGTAATACGATGAGTGTTAGAACCGTCGCCACTAGTAAGCCGCCGCTAAAGGCGATAGCCAATGGGCTCCAGAATACAGATCCCATGAGAGGAATCATGCCTAAAATCGCTGCGATAGCGGTGAGCATGATAGGGCGGAAACGAAGTGTAGCGGAGTTGATAATTGCTTCACGAGGTTCTTGGCCTTCTGTCTTGTGGATTTCGATTTGGTCTAACAAGATAATGGAGTTACGGATGATCATACCCGAGAGGGCGATGATTCCTAGAATAGCCATAAAGCCTAACGGTGTTCTCGTAATATTAAGTGCTAATACAACACCGATTAGCCCCAATGGAGCAGTGAGTAGAGCCATTACCATGAGGGCGATACGCTTTAATTGGAACATGAGGATTGTCATGATTACAAAGAGCATAATTGGGATTGGTGTTAATAGCTTTTGAACGGCTGTTTCGCTTTTTTCAGCGGCGCCGTCTAGGTCAATAGAATAGCCTGTAGGCAAGGAATCTCGAATGTCTTGTAATGATTTATAGACCTCTTTTGTTTTTGCATTGCCTAAGACACCGGCTTTTACATTTGCATGAACACTAATAGTTGGCATCATGTTGCGATGCCAGATAATACCATCCTCTTGAGCCATGGTAATAGTTGCAATTTGGCTAAGAGGTACGTAGGAACCATTTCCTGTTTGAATTGGCAAGGATGAAAGAGCACTTAAGTTATGTTGCTCGTTGTCACCTAAACGGAAGGTAACAGGAATGGTTTGGTTCCCTTCGTAGTATTCACCAGATTTAGTACCAGACAATAGACTTTGTAAGTGCAAGGATACAGCGTAGCTATCGATGCCGAGTAAACGTGCCTTGTTTGGATCGATGTGAATATTGGCTACAGGTTCTGTATCTGGCCAGTCAAAGGCGATATTTTGTAAGTCTTTATCGTCTTGCATTTTTGCTTTTACTTGGTTGGCAATTTCTTTTACCACTTTTTGATCAGGGCCAGCAATGCGAAGCATAACTGGATATTTAGATGGTGGGCCAATTTGTATAAATTGAGCATTTACGAGAGCTGAAGGAAATTCTTCATTTAAATAAGATGTTAATTCACCATATAGTTTATCCCGATCCTCTAAGGATTTTGTGACGATCACATATTGTAAGAAATTATCTCGTTGCAATTCTGGCTCTAAGGTGAGAACGAAACGCGGAGAACCTTGTCCAATGTACGAGGTAAAGGTTGAAATACGTTCGTCACCTTGCAAATGTTCATCAATGATTTTTGCTTGGTTAGCAGTATACTCGATGGACGAACTTTGAGGGAATTGCATGGATACAATAATTTCATTACGCGTTGATGATGGGAAAAATTCCTGTTTAATCAACGGTAGTGAAAGCAAGGATAAAACGAAGGCACCTAGAGTAGCTAATAAGACTACCTTGTGATGTCCTAGTGCCCAATGTAATAGTTTTTCAAACTTATCATAGAAGGTCACATTGAGCTTGTGCATGATACGGTCTCGTTTAGTCCATTCCGATTCCGGCTTTGGAGCCTTGTTTTCAATGATTTTATAACCCAATACAGGGCTGACGAGAACAGAGGCGAACCAAGATAGGATGAGTGCCATAAAGACAACAATGGATAAAGATTTTGTAAACTCTGCTACCATACCTTGTGCCAATGCTAATGGCAAGAAGCCTGCACAGGTAATGAGCGTACCAGATAGCATAGGGAATGCTGTAGATTGATAAGCAAAGGTAGCCGATTTAAAGTGGCCCCACCCTTCTTCGAGCTTAACACTCATCATTTCTACAACGATGATGGCATCGTCTACGAGGAGGCCTAAAGCTAGAATTAAGGCACCTAAGCTAACCTTATGTAGATAAATGCCGCTTTCATACATCAAGATGAACGTCGTAGACACAACGACTGGAATGGTAAGGGCTACCACAACACCTGTTCGTAAACCAAGGGATGCAAAGCTTACGAGCAATACGATGGCGATGGCTTCAAATAAGGATTGAGAGAAATCGCCAATAGATTCCTTAACGATATGGGGCTGATTCGATACTTGCTTGAGTTCGAGGCCGGCAGGAATCGTTTTATTCAATTCTGCTAGCTTTTTATCGATGGCTTCACCAAATTCTATATTATTTCCACCTGCATCCATGGAGATAGCAATACCTATAGCCGGCTTGCCTTCGTAGTAGAACTGAGGACTACTAGGGTCTTGGTAGGTCATGGTTACATCGGCCATGTCACCGAGTCGCAACGTTTGGTTATTGATGCGGATTGGCATATCTCGCACCGCTTGAGGGCTATCGAATAGACCGTTGACACGAAGATATACATTGTTTGTATCCGTTGTAATCACACCAGCTGGAACCATCATACTTTGTTGTTTAAGCGCTGTTAACAGCTGTTGTGTACTGACTTTATAGGATGCGAGTTTATCCTTGTTTATGGTTACATTGAGGGTTTGTTGTTGAACCCCAATGAGGCTGATTTTTTTAACATTAGGAACAGATAAAAGCTGACGTTTTAAGTCTTCTGCTTGTTGTCGTTTTTCTTCGTACGAATACTCATCACCACTGATGGCATAGATAATGCCATATACATCGTCGAACCTGTCGTTAATGGTCGGTCCTTGAACGCCTGCAGGCAATGATTTCCATTCGTCGTTGATCATATTCCGCGCTTCTTCCCAAGCGGGGCGAATCTTATCGGATGGCAAATCCTCTCTTAAATTGATATAAATAACGGATTTGCTGCCATCTGTAAAAGATTTTGTATAATCTACACCAGGAAGGTCGCGTAGTTTTTCTTCGAGTTTGTCCGTTACCTGATCCGACATTTCTTGTGGAGAAGCCCCCGGCCAAGCAACACCGACCACCATGGTGCGCATCGTAAAATCAGGATCTTCCATGCGTCCCATATGGGTGAATGAGAAGATACCAAAGGTGAGGAGCACAGCCATGAAGTAGTAGATAATGGACTTGTGTTTAAGAGCCCATTCGGCTAAGTTAAATTGTTTCATTGACTAACCGCCGTCCCTTCTTGTAATTGTTGGGTACCTGCGGTGATGACAATGTCACCTTTAGCTAAACCAGATGTGACGATGACGGAGTTCTTACCGAATTCACCAGTCTTGATAGGCACGAGATGAGCCTTCTTATCGCGGATGATATAGACCGCATTATTGCCGTTAGAGTCTTTTACAAGAGCCGTCAACGGAATAGAAATATTGGTATTATCTGTAGTAGATAGATTAGCATTGACCGTCATACCTAGCTGTACCTCTTTAGGCGCATTTTGTAAGGTAATTTTTACGGTATACGTTCTCGCTACAGGGTCAGGAACTGGTGAAATTTCACGCACTACGCCTTGTACTGTTACATCTGGTAAGGCCCAGAAGGTAATAGTAGCAGGGCTACCTACATGAATTTTACTCAATTCTTGTTCAGGAAGGGCAATGACTGCTTCTGGGTCGTGACCGGCCGCTAAGGTACCAACGCTTTGACCAGCTGCTACGACTTGTCCTGCTTCAATATTGAAAGCTGTAATAATACCTGTATCAGGAGCCGTCAAATTAGTATAGCTATTTTGATTGCTGCTCAAATTAAGGCTTGCTTGTGCTTGTTGTAATTGAGCAGATGTGGCATTCAATTGGTTTTCAGCTTGGTCTAATTGCAATTTACTAATTGCTTGTTGTGCATAGAGCTCGCGGTATCGTTTAGCATTGGTTTCTGCCAATTCGTAGGCCGATTGAGCAGCTTTTACAGCACCTTCAGCATTTTGCACCTGAGCTGATGTATCTGAACCATTGACTTGAGCAATGACTTGGCCTGCTTGCACTACATCGCCAACATTTACAAATTTGTTGATGACACGCCCTCCAATTTGAAAGGCTAAGTTTGTTTCTGTTTTATTATGAATGGTGCCTGCATAGCCAGCATCAGTAGTTCCAGACTCTTCACCTATAGTGATGGTACGCACCTTGAGACTTGTATCTTCAGGTGGCTTTTCTGATCCACAACCACTAATAATCGCGGTCCCTATTAATAGGGCTCCTATGGTTGCTATGATTCGTTGATTCATAGAATCTCTCCTTTTATTACCACATATAAGTCCTATGAAATACACTATATAAAGTGATCATAGGACTTTATATTTTATTGAACCTATTTTAGGATAGCTATTATTTCTATATTAGATTTAATTATATATTTTATACAATTTAATAATACTATATTTATGTTGAAAGTTCTAGCCTTTATGCAGAAAATAAAAGAATTATATAATTAATTTATATAATTGGTGATAATTTTTAAAAGTAATCTATATATTTTGATAGTATATGTATTACTTATTTTATGAATACAAAATTGTAGCAAAAAAGTGAGTTCTCCAGTGATTGAACTGTATCCAAAAATATGTCTAATTTTTGGGGTACAGTTCATAGTAAGAAAACTCACTTTTTTAGGTTTTGTCTATTTATTTTTGAACTTTATTTTTCTTCTTCTTGTTCTACAATAGGTTCTTCATAGGTTACAAGGATTTTATCGATACGAGTATGATCCATATCGATAACTTCAAAGGTATAACCGTTCCATTTTGCCTTGTCTAATTCCTTTGGAATACGGCCGAAGAGGACGTTTAAGAGGCCGCCCATAGTTTTGTACAAGTCGTCTTCTTCGCCTGGCAATTCTTGATCGATGTGGAAGAATTCTTTAAATTCATCTACATTGAGAAGGCCATCTACGAGCCATGCTCCATCGCGTTCTATGATCTTGTTTTCTTCTTCCTTGATTTCTTCCTCACCAGAAGGCATCAGGCCTACAATTTCCTCCATGATGTCATGTAAGGTGACAAGGCCAGTGAAACCACCATATTCGTCGAGGATAATTGCTTCGTGAACGCCTTCTGTACGTAGAACGTTCAATAATTTCATGAGTGAAATGGATTCAGGAACGAGAACAGGTTCTTTCAAACAAGCTTTGATAATATCGTGAATGGAACTTTCACTAGGACGTTGCATAATTTGAACTAATACATCGGATACGGTAACGAGGCCCTTTAATTCATCTAAGGAATCGGTACCTACAGGAATGCGGTAATGGTTGGCATTCTTGAGAACCTCCATGATTTCGTCTTCCGTGCCGTTAAGATCAATCCATTTGAGTTGTGTACGAGGCGTCATGATGTCACCTGCGTTCATATCTGCAAGATGGAAGATATTTTCTACGAGGATAGGTTCTTCCTCTTCGTAAGCACCCATAGCAACGCCTTCGGTGAGCATCTTGTTGATTTCAGACTCTGTAACAGGGGCTTCTTCTTTTACAGTAACGCCTAGCATTTTTAAGAGGAATTCTGTGGAAACGCCGAGGAAGCTAACGATTGGTTTTAATGCTACAGATAGCCAGTAAATTGGTTTTGCTACTATAACGGCAATGCTTTCAGGGCTATTTAAGGCCAAGCGTTTAGGCACGAGTTCGCCGATAACGAGGGATAAATAGGTAATGATGGCAACGATAATGAAAGAGCTTATAGAGGCTGCGTATGGTTCGATACTTGGAATATTTGATACTAAAATTTCTTCTAATGGACTAGAGAAGGTGGCACCAGAATACAAACCAGTTAAAATACCTACGAGGGTGATGCCAATTTGAATGGTAGAGAACATTTCATTTGGGTTCTCCGATAATTCAAAGGCTGTTTTCGCGCGTTCATTGCCTGATTCTGCCAACTCTTCAAGTTTACGTTTTTTCGCATTTACAATGGCTAACTCCGTCATGGAGAATAAACCATTTGCAATGATTAATACGATGATAATGATAAAATCTAAGGTCAGATCACTGTCCATGTAAGTAGATACTCCTTTTTAATGACATATAATTCTGCACATGAGAATAATAGAAATATTACTCCTAGTATACCATATCGGCATTAATAAGTGATTCATATAATAAAAGCACCCGATATGGATGCTTTTGTTATATACTATAGGTGTTACTGGACTAGTAAATAGTACCCTAATAAGGGTATAGTATGTATAGAAATTAAGATTAGTATCAGTATTAGGTCATATAATTTAGGCCTCATAATAGGATTATATAGATGGCAACAGAGCAAGAGTGGGAAATTTTATTACAAATTAAAACCTCTGGTCGCGATGATAGTCGTTCCGATACGGAGCATCATCCGTACGAGCCGACAGATTATTTCGTGCTGGAGCGCTTGGCAAATAGCGGTCATATTCGCAAGAAAAATACGCTCATCGATTATGGTAGTGGCAAGGGCCGAGTGAGTATTTTCATGGCTTACCAAACGGGCTGTCATTCCATAGGCATCGAATACGATGAACGGCTCTATGAAAAGGCTTTAATTAATGGTGAAAGCCCGGCAACTCGCAATCGTGTAAGCTTTGTACTAGGTGATGCGGCGCTGTATAAATTGCCAGATCAGACTGATCGATGTTTTTTCTTTAATCCCTTTGCACTCCATACGATTAAGCGGGTATTAGGAAATATCTTTGATTCGCTATATCATAATCCTCGGGAGATTAAGTTATTTTTCTACTATGTTAATGAAGAGGTGGAGAACTTTTTAAATAACCATGTGCGCTTGGAACAAGAGGAACCTATTGATTGTAGTGACCTCTTTGAAGGAAGCGATGCAAAGGAACGAATTCTCGTCTATTCAGTTAACTTGTTTTAGTGCAGTAATTTAAGACTTTTATGTAACAATTAGATATATTTTGATGTATTTGATGTAACAGTTAATTAAATAACCTCGGTTTGAATAGTGTTTTAGTAGTATGAAATGCATACTATTAGGGACGTATTTAAATTGAGGTTTTATTCTATTTTTAAGGAACTTTTACACATATTATTAAGGAAAAAGCAGATAAATTCTGCTATAATAATATATTAGAGATTATAAAATCAATTCATTTTTATGGTTCTATACATTGATTCGTATACGCTAATGTAGCGGGTAGGACTGAGTGTATTGAATACAGGAGGTGCATATGGAACTCATCGATACAATGTTGATTGAACGCATTCGTAAAGCGTTAATTAAACGATATGACCGAGATCAACAGATTCAACAAATGATTGAAGAAATTGGTGCAGAGGAAGGTCTTAATGAGACCGAATTATCTATCGTTTACCAAGCTTATTTAGAGGTAAAAGAACGGGTGTACTATACATCTTCTCTCGTTGATTTGTGGAATCAAATTGAAGATGTTCAAAAACGTATGGCCTTATTGCATTCTTACGAATCTTTAGAAGAAGATTTATTTGGTGATGTGTTAGGTGACGATAAGGAAGATATCGTTATTTCTAATACATCTGAACTTGGCAAGGGCGCTAGTTATAATGATGATGCATATGCTATGGAACAGGTACAATTATCTGACATTCCTGTGCATCATGATTCTACGGTGGGCATGAATCATATTAAATTGAATGAATTAAAATCTATAGGTGGTCTTTTTACTGGTTTTGGTGAAAGCTCCGGTAAGAAAATGGCAGATTTTGAAGATACTGCGATTGAGCACCTTGATGTAAAACCATTAGAAGGCGTTGAAAGCTTAGCAATTCATCATTTAGATGAAGATGAAGCGTTAAATGTAGATGGTTTTGATGAATTATCGAAAGATAAGAAATCAGAGGCGGCTAAAGTAGATGATGAGGATATGTCGTCTATCGATCCATACACGGCGGTGAATGCTTTGTTATTTGGTAAAGCCGGTTTAGAGTCCGATAAAACAAATAAGAAGATGGAAAAGCTTCTTAAAAAGAAATTAAAACGCGTTGACGATGAATGGGCGCGTATCAACGGTTCTGAAGATAAGAAATCTAAGGACGATAAAAAATCCAAGGAAGATAAAACATCTAAAGAGGATAAGAAATCCAAAGAAGACAAAAAGTCTAAGGATGATAAAAAATCTAAGAAAGATAAAAAGTCTAAAGAAGATAAAAAAGAGAAAAAATACAAGAAGTCTAAGGAAGAAAAACGCTCTAAAGACGAAGAAAAGTTAAAGAAAAAGAAAGACAAGGCTGAAAAGAAGCTTAAAGTCTTAAATGATAAGTTAAAAACAGTCTTCTTAACTGATACTTTCAAGAAAAAAGATAAGAAGAAAGACAAGAAAAAGGATAAAAAATCTAAAAAGGATGAATCCGTAAAAAAGTAGAATCGATAGTTTCCGTATGGAATAGTAAGGCCTCTGAAAAGATGGTCATGGAGAGTGCTAGTGCGAAAAAATCAGCAGGTGCTGAGACTATCGACCGTGGATGCGGTAAATGCAAACGATGTAAAGGGCCTAAATGTAAGAAATATCCAAGATAATTGATAGTTATGTAATTACTAGAATATTACGTAACATATTACGTAGAATATGTGTACCATATATATGTAGTTTATGATATTTTATTAATCATTTAGGCAGTATAGTTATGTAGTTTTGTTATGCATGTAACAATATAGTTATTTTTCTAACATACTAGTTAGGTTATCAGTTAGGCTGATAGTTAAGTTTAGTGTTAGGTTAATAATTAGAGTTATAGGATACAACAGTTAGGGGTTAATGATGAACCGATGGCAGCGATTATTTGAAGGCATACGAACAGAGATTAAGGTATTTATCTTTTTCTCTGCTTTGTTGACTGCATTTAGAATCGTGTTTCTTGCAGTATTTCAATCACAACTAGCTTTCGTGACGATGGAGAATATCCTCACGTCCTTATGGCTAGGCTTTAGATTGAGTCTCAAGACCGTCGGTTCTTTGTGTTTACTGGGCTTTTTAGGTGGTACGTTGGTGCATACCTTTGTACCCAAATGGCCGTCATTGCGCATTAAACAGGTCCTCTATTCCATTGCGACTGTACTGTTGACATTCCTATTTCTGGGACGAATTCCGTTCTATAAAATCTTCAATTCCTCTTATAATGCGATGCTCATCAATGGCAAAAACGATGATATCGGCGCCATTGTAAATACAGCAATCAACGAATATAATGCCCTCATGTACATCATTGGGGCCGTTGTATTGAGCGCAGCTGTTTGCTGGTTCCTCGTTCGTTTCTTAGGATGGGGTGCAAAGAAATATAGTGACTATGCTGATGATCTAAGGAATGGTGATGATGCGGATAGTCTAAGAAATAGTGATTATGCAGATAATCAACGACTTTGTACTACTTGGTATCCTAAGACAAAGAAAACACAATGGATGACGGGCATTGGGTTGACTATTGTTATCGGCGTATTAGGTCTATTCTTTAGATTTGGCGGTGCTTTCAGCTATACGAACTCCATCAACTGGGAAAGTGCGGCTCGCCTCAGCTCCAATCTGTTGAATGAAAATATCCTCGACGATGTGCAGGCTCTCTATCGTGTTAAAAGCATTGCTAAACGGACGGCTGAGCTTGAGGTTATTAACTTAACGCCTCAAGAGCTAAACGAAAAAATCACTGCCGTTGGCGGTAAGTTTAATGGCACTAATTTTGACGGTTCTTTCACCAGAACCATTACGACACAACGATTAGCGGAGCAACCACAGTCCATAAACCTCGTTCTTGGAGAATCCTATGGCTTGTGGCCGTTCCTCGCTGAATATAACGAGCCTGGTGCGTACCTTGTTGAACAAGGTCGTAAATATGCTGCCAGCCCTCAAGCGATGAGCACGGAACTAGCTCTCGCGCAAGGTACAGGCACGATGCCGGCCATCAATGGTTTGTTGACGGGGATGCCTGATACAGGACTATATCCTAACTATGAAGGTGAAAGTTTCAAAGAGCCCTATGGTTTAGGTATTGGTCCTGTTATGAAAAAGCTGGGCTACAAGACTGTATTCTGGTATGGTGGCTTTAGTACTTGGCAAAACGTTAAGAACTTTGCTTTATCTCAAGGCTTCGATGAATTCCACGATGCTTCAGAAATGCCAAGCGAAGACGGCAATGCTTGGGGCGTAGGCGATAAAGACTTGTTTAAAGCTATTTCTGCCTACATGGATCAGCATAGAGGGGAAAAAATCCTCAATGTGATTATGACAACCTCTAATCATCCGCCGTATAGCATCAATGTGGCCAAGGAAGGCTTTGATGCGAGCAAGGTGAAAGGTCATGTACCTGATTCTATTTCTGATGATGAAAAGCAATTGAATGAAATGGGTCATATTTGGTACGCAGACCACGTGATGGGGAACTTTATTGCTAATGAAGAAAAAGCAGATCCGTCTGCGCTCTTCGTCATCACTGGTGATCATAGTGAACGCTTTAACTTTGCTCGTGAAGTAGGGCCTAATGTGGCATCTACGATTCCGATTATCTTCTATGGTCGAGGTATTCATAAAGATTGGCTTGCTCCTAATGCGTTCGGCATGAGTATTCAAATCATTCCAACCTTGGCGGAATTGGTAGGCCGTCCAGGTCAAACCTATGAAGCCATGGTGCCTAGTTTGTTTACACAAGAGGAATTTGTCTTTAACCATAGATTATACCTAGATAAAAACGGAAAAGTCCTAGAACAAAGTGCGAGCATGCCTCAATCCTATGGGGATATGATTAAAAACATGCGAGAACTAGCGGCATGGCGTATTAAACATGGGGATGTTATACAGTAATTGTAAATAATATATAGAATTAGTAATTGGGAGTTTTTCTATTTATGAATACATCTAGTTTTTCTTATGAAAAATTCTTTCATGGTCATTCAGTTATGTTTATTGTTCCTCACGAAGATGATGAGATTAATATGGCTGGTGCCACTATATATGGGGCGATACAAGAAGGGCTAGAGGTATATGTAGTTTTTCTTACAAATGGTGATTATGAATATACTTTTGATGTGCGATGTAATGAGACATATCAAATGGCTAAAGAAATTGGATTACCTCAAGAGAATATTATTTTCTTAGGATTTGGCGATTTTATTGGTCATGAAATCATTTATAATAAATCGGCAATTATTACGAGTCATGCTAATCATAATCAAACATATGGAGCTGATTTTGCTAGTTTAGTAATGTCTAAGCCCAAACCATATTCTTGGAATGGTATTGTAGAATCTGTGATTGATGCAATTTTACATTTTAAACCAGATACAATTATAGCAACGGATTATGATACTCATGTAGACCATAGATTATGTACATTTACAGTTGAAAGTGCAATGGAATGGATTATAAAATATACTGAGTTTAGACCTCAACTTTTAAAAGGCTTTGCTTATGCTACAGGCTATGAAACGATAGATGATTACTATAATAATCACCTATTATCTACTGTAATAAATAAAAAAGCATTACCAACTGATGAATTTAGTACAGGGAATCCAACTTTATCTTGGATACATCGTCTAAGAATTTCGGTTCCTCAAGCATGTCGAGAAAAGAAATTAATACAAAATCCTATTTTTAAGGCTATGGCGTCTCATGTGAGTCAACAAGGGTATAAACGTGGTTCTCGACTTATTAATGGCGATCAAGTATTTTGGAAAAGAAGAACCGATAATATAGCTTTACATGCAGATATAACAGTTTCATCTGGGAATGCTAACTATCTCAATGACTTTTTACGTTTTAACACTGTAGATGTCAAATCTAATGTATATGATGCAAATAACTATATGTGGATGCCATCAGTAGATGATACAGAACGTAAGGTTCATATTTCTTTTACAAAAATTACTCAGATACAGTTAATTCAGTTATTTGGTAGTGTACATAAGTCTCATGAATTATGCTCTATTCGTATTGAAACTAGTGCTGGTAAACATGTGCAACTAGATGAAATTATTCATATAGGGCAGGGTATATCTTATATTTTTGATAAACCATTATTCTTAGAGTGGATTGATATATATATTGATAAACAATGTTTGGGGTTATCTGAAATAGAATTGTATAGTGCTATTAATGATAAGTATGATTATTGTCATATATTAGCAGATAATCATTTTATGTATAATTGGGTGGTGTATCCAGGTGAAAAAATCCCTATGATTACGTCTTATATTGAAGGCATTAGAAAAGATATGCTTACATATAGAGAATCAGAACAAAAAAATACATATAGATGGCTTATCAATGATAAATATATCGATGAATCTGTATTACAGATTTTGATTGAACGGGAGTTAACAACTAAGCCATTACAATTGCGGCTAGAGTCTATTGATGGTTCTGTATTTTGTGAAGGCACTATTCGTAAAGGTACCTTTAAAGATTGGTTTGCTTTGAAGTGTAATCAATTACAAGATAAATTAGATTATTTACAAGTAAAATCAAAATATAAAAAGGGATATAAAGCGGAAAAAGCTTATAAATAAGAGGGAGTTAATTATGGAAAATCAATATAGACCTTTAGTATCTATAGTTATTCCTGTGTACAAAGCAGAAGAATATATTGGTAAGTGTATCGAAAGTTTACAAAATCAAACATATAGTAATTTACAAATCATATTGATTGAAGATAGTTCACCAGATAATAGTGGACAAATTTGTGATGACTATGCAGCAAAAGATGATAGAATTACTGTTATTCATCATGAGCGTAATATGGGTGTTAGTAAGACGCGAAATGATGGACTTGCTATCGTAAAAGGGGAATACATTGCCTTTGTAGATGGTGATGATTACGTAGCACCGACTATGATAGAAGATTGCTTATCAACAATTAATGAGAAACAAGTAGATGTAGTTGTTTTTGATATCGCTGTTGTAGAAAATGGCAAGATAAGTCCACGACATATGGATGAACGTTATTTCATAGATATTAAAAGTGCATACACAGCATTGATTGAGGATAAAATTCCAAATTATTTATGTAATAAATTTTTTAAAGCAAATGCGTGGAAAGAAATTCGATTAAAAGAAAATACAGATTTTGAGGACCTTATGATTATGCCGTTGGTCTTTAAAAATCTTTCATCTGTATATTATTTACAAAAATCCCTTTACTTTTATAATTGTGATAATGAAAATTCGATTACAAGTAATTGGAGTGCAAAGAGCAAATATGGGTTATTTTGTTCATATTTATATCGTCAACCATTAGCTGAGGAACTAGGTATGACAGACTTTGTGCGATACTGTCGTCATAGAGCTATTCGCAGTGCTGTTGGGGGAATTGGTTTTAACTTAGCAAAACCAGAATTACAAGAAAAACAGATAGAGCATATGCTAGAGTATTTAAAACAAGAGGAACGGTCTTCTGATATGCCTTCCATTGGTTCCAAATATCAAGTGTTATTATACGGTGCACTCCATGCTCCATTTATCTCAAAACTGTATGGTCATATGATGTTTGGATTAGAACGAATCAAGAAATCTTTATAATTGAATAAGTAATTAATTTTATATCCGGATTGAAATTATATGAATATTGAGGCAACTTATGTCAACAATTACGGCTATTATCTTAGCCCGCAATGAAGAACAACATATTGTAGATTGTATTAAGAGTATTCAATTTGCTGATGAAATTTTAGTTATCGATGATGGTAGTACAGATCAAACCGTATCACTTGCTACTGAACTGGGTGCAAAGGTTATACCGCATCCTTTAAATGGAGATTGGTCACAACAACGACGCTTTGGTATTTCACAAGCCCAGAGTGAATGGATTCTATTTGTCGACTCTGATGAGCGCGTATCACAAGAGTTAGCAAAGTCTATTCAACGAGCTATCCAAGGTGAACCGAAGGCTTATTGGTTACATAGATATAATCTATTCCATCATAATCAGGCAACTCATGGTGTGGTAAGACCTGATAAGGTGTTACGATTGATGCCTCGAGAGGGAGCAACTGTAGAAGGTGCTGTTCATGAAGTTTTTATCAGTCCCTATCCACAAGCTACATTAGAGGGAAAATTATATCACTATACGTATGATAACTGGCATCAATTCTTTGAGAAGTTTAATAAGTATACGACAGCAGCAGCTAACAAATACAAGGCACAAGGGAAGTCTTGTAGTTTTTTAGGGGATATTTTATTGCGTCCAACATGGGCATTTTTTAAGATATATATTTTGCAAGGTGGCATATTAGATGGAAAAATAGGCTTTCTATTATCTATTTACCATATGATGTACACCATGACGAAATATGTGAAATTATATTATTTAAATAAATCTAATGGGCAATTATAATAAGTGATTTAGTATAGTAAATTGCTATGGGGAAGTATTGTTCTTGATGTAGATATGGAAGCATAAATGAGTGAACAATTTTTTCTATCCCTACAACAAAATATAAAACTAATGCTTTGGGCCCCTATATTGAGTACCATCTTTCGAATCATATTCATGATTGTGTATAATCCTTACCCCACATGGAAGGGACGCTGGAAATCTGTATTGGGTTCATTGCGTTACGGCTTCTGGTGGGGCATGGATTTTGATGCTTATGTATTCTTACTACCCTTAGTATTGGTGACGCTCCCTGCATTATTATTTGATAGGTATCATCAAATAGAAGATGCTGTACGATTGGTAGGATTAACCATTTATTCCTGCGTATTATATGCAGCCTTTGCAGGAAAAATGATTTTCTACAAGCATTTCCATGATACGTACAACTATATGGTTCATTATGGAAATCATGCAGAAAAACATAATTTAATTGATGTATTCTTTAATCAAGATCGAGGAATGCTTGTCATCTTAGGATTAATTCCTATTACATTTATATCCTGGTACATAGGAAATTTCTTTTTATCATTGCCATCTATACCATATCCAACTATTGAAGGAACTTGGCCTACTATAGTTTGGAATATAGGGCTTGTGGCTATCTCTGTTTTGGGATTTTATTGGTTCCGCTATGGTGGAACATTATCTCATGATGATAAACCTGAGTGGGATACGATTCCTACAGTGATAAAAGAGGATATATTCTTTGCTCGTGCAACGGTGCCAGATCTATGTGCCATAGAAACAGTGCTAAAACATCCACTTCGTGATGAATATACGGCATCTGCTGAGGACATTGATGACGCGATTCACCGTATTGTTCCTAAGGAATATAAAGATTCTTGGCAGGATTTGAATACACCACTTCATGCATTCAAGCGCGTTGCATCAGGTCCTCGTATTGATAAACCACAGCATATTTTCTTTATTGTTGGTGAAAGTATCCCTCAGTGGTCTCTTGATGAACCTTACAAGGATCTCAATATATGCCCTGGCTTATGGGATTTTAAAGATAATCCTCATACGGCGCAAGTACCTAATTTCTTGCCTGCTGGTAATGTGTCTCGCCCATCCATTGTGAGTCTGTTATCCGGTGTTTATGATGCGGGTATGGAAATCAATGAACGGGAAGCCTTCTGGCATGAACCATTGCCGACTTCTTTGGCATCTCAAATGAAGAATTTAGGCTATGATACGATTTACTGGTATGGTGGCAATGCATCGTACGGCAACTTTAATCACTTTGGTAAGGCGCAAGGCTTTGATCAAGTGGAAAGCGCTTCTGTTTTTTGCGGCCCCGATGCACCTAAGACTTGGGTAGGCGTTTATGACCATGTATTTTTAGAACATATCGAAGAGGAAATCAAATCCTTAGAACATCCTACATTCCATTTTATTTATACTACATCCAATCATGGTCCTTATAAAATGGAGGATTCCTTATTAGATTATGATCCTAAACAGGTCATGCCAAACCTTGGAGATGATTTAAAATCCAATAAGAAACGCAATAAGGAATTGGCTACTTATCGCTATAGTGATAAGGCTATTTTTAACTTTATTAATGCTATGAAAAAGGCCTTTCCAGATAGTTTATTCGTTGTCACTGGTGACCACTCTAATCTATTTGGCTTTTTGAATAATACATCCTTAATTCAACGAGACTATACCTTGCGCGACACATTCTGTACCGTAGGATTGTTGCAACATCCTGCTTTCACTAAAGACACGATTACAGCGCCAATTGGCACGCATATGAGTCTCATGCCTACCATTATTGAAGCTATTGCACCAAAGGGTTTTGAATATTACTCCATCGTACCGTCCTTGTTTGATGAACAGCCAGATACATTAGTTACACCGTATCAATGGATTACGCCTCATATGATGGGCGATGTTCGTATGGATTATGGTGAAAGCAATATACCATCCTATAAACCGGTTGAGCCAATTCGTCCTATTAATAATCATGGGAATGATGCTCGTGATTGGACATTATTGACTATGTGGTTCATTAATCATGAAAAGATATTGTTTTCTAAAAAATAGATGAAAAATAATTTCATATATGATTAACTATATATAGTTAACTACAGTATATATTTGAAGGAGGGTATCTATGTCGATACTGAACGTAGTAGGCGCCAAAGTTTGGGGCGGCGGAGAGCAATACGTATATGATATGTGCGATGAACTACATAGACGGCAGATACCTTCTTTTGTTTTGATTGATGTTTCAAATCATGAATTGCAAGAAAGATTTGAGCAAGTAGCAGAGGTTTTAACAGCTAATCTTTATTCCTATAAAGGATTTACTTCTCTTTTATCTATTGTAAAACATATAAAAGAGAAGGGAATCACAGTTATTCAATGTCACTCAGGAAAATATATTTTATTATGCTTGGCTTTAAAGCGTTTAACGGGTGCTAAACTCATTTTTTATAAGCATAATGTAATAAAAGCTAAAACAGATATGTACCATCAGTGGATTCAATCACAGGTAGATGCTTTTATATGTGTGTCTAAAAAGGTTTACGATGCACAAGTCATTCCAAACATAATTGATAAATACCATCTTGTTTACAATGGCGTTAATACACGTCGTTTTTCTGATGTTTCTGATGATAATATTCCAAATAAGCCATTTATCGTTGGTTATGCAGGTCGAATCATTGAAAATAAAGGAATCTTTGATCTTTTAGATGCGGTTAGAGTGATTCATAATAAAATTGATGAGGTTCGTTTAGTTATATGTGGAGACGGTAAGTCTGCTGATATCGAACAAATGAATCAGTATATCAAGCAGCATCAGATGGAAGAATATGTGCAGTACATGGGCTTTCAAAAGGATATGAATCGATGGTATCGATCTATTCATTGTTTAGTAGCACCCTCTAAGGTGCAGGAAGCTTTTGGTCTCGTATTATGTGAAGCTATGTATTGCAAGGTGCCCGTTATAACAAGTACATCAGGGGCGCAAGCAGAGATTATTGAGAATGGAAAATCTGGTATTCTCATAGATACGGTTAATAGTGAATCTATTATAGAGGCTATTCAAGGCTTAATAGAGAATGATGGAGTTCGAAAATCTATAATTGAACATGGATATACACGTGTGAAGTCTACTTTTACCATCGACAAGATGGTGGATTCCATAGATAAGATAGTTTGTAATTTGAGGTGATAAGGTGTTACAGTATATACAAAATCAATGGAGGAAAGGCCGAAAAATATATGGCAAACGTAGTTGGAGGGAGACACGACGTACTTTCCTTCATACAATGCGCTCTATCCGCAATAAACGAGAAATAGAGGACTTAGAGAATTATTTTGCAAGCTACACACCTGATTCAGTACTATTAGACCGTCAAGTTGGTTTATATGAGTTAATGACAAGATATTTTTTGTTTAAAAATTCGACACCACAGGAACGATTAGAGGCTATTATTAATCATTTTGATTATTTGAAAGCTGTATTTACAGATGAAGCAATTCGTGAAATGTACTCTGTAGATCCAGATAATATTTATGATGACGTAAGTCGTATGAAGCGTGGTTTTATCATATGGGAATCGGAAGAGCTTGATATGGTGGCCCGTTTATATTATGGACCTGGGCAACGAAAAGAAGGTTTTTTGACATTGTTACTAACATTGGGCAAACAAGGTGTATATCATGCTAACTTCCGTTTTGGGAAAGGCTTTAATGGGGAGCCTGCCATGTGGATAGGCACTGTTCAAGGTTATAAAGATGGTCTTGATAATGCTAAAACAGTTACTAAGAAAATGTTTGGTTATCGACCAAAAAACTTTATTATGTTCCTCTTGCGTCATATAGCAGTCATTTGTAAGGTAGAATCTATCTATGCTGTATCTGATGAAGGTTTCTATGCTAATACACACTTAGTTCGCGGTCATCGTGCTAAAGTTGCAGAGCTAGATTCATTATGGGAGGAATCTGGTGGTGTAGTATGCAGCGATGAACGGTTTTTCAAAATTCCATTGGAGGAATACCGAAAACCAATCGAGGAAATTAAGTCACAAAAACGTAGTCAATATCGTAAACGCTATGATTTACTCGATCAATATGAGCAAGAAATTCAAGACCATATGAAACATTTAATAAAATAAGTATATGTAAACAGTAACAATGCTTGATTATTAAATAATATGAATAAGGGATAAGGGAGTTAGTATGAAATCTTGGATACTTAACAATGCGGAAATGGTACTAACGATACTCATTTCGATTATGATATGTATGACACGGTCATCTATGGCTTTTGGGAATTTGATGTATGGTCTCATTATTTTGATGACCTTAATAACTTGTTGGTATAGACGACATGAAATCTCTGTACCACAATCGATACGCCAATATGGATGGGCTTATTTAGTGATGTTGCTGTGTGTATTGCCATCAGCATTTATAAGCGATGATATACTAGTGACGACCAAATATTTCTTTAATATTTGGGTTTGGAAGGTATTAATCATCGTACCAATCCTGTTATGTATTAAAAGTTCTCGCAAATTATACACCATATTATCAGTATTTTTTGTATATATGGGCATTGATGCTTTATCTGCCTTTGTACAATATTTACTAGGATATAATGTAGGTCCAGGAGGTCGCGCAGGTGGCGTTATTCATGGCTCTATGATGGGACTAGCTATGTTGTTAACATTAGCTTTTCCATTAGCTTTAATTGTTGCCTATGATAAAAGATTTCCTTCGTATGTAAGAATATCAGCTGTATTTTCTTTGTTTGGTATGTTATTGGGAATGTGGGGAAACCAAAGCCGAGGTTCCTGGTTATTTAATGGAATTAACGGCGTACTGATTACATTGCGCTATTGCTTTGTTAATATTCGCTATATATTAGTATTATTTGTGACTGTTGTAGGCATAGGATATGCATTTACTAGTAATCAATCTTATATGGAGCGTTTAGAAAGTACTTTTAATATAACTAGTGATGGTTCAAATTTAGGCCGTATCTATGTATGGAAAGCCGATAAGCAAATGATTTTGGATCATCCCATTATAGGTGTTGGTCCTGGCTTATGGGGAAAAAAGTATGCAGAACAATATCAATTAAAGCAGGAAATGCAAAATTTAGGACATTCTCATAATAATATGTTACAAATAGCTTCTGAATCTGGCATATTAGGACTTATTGGTTTCTTAGGATTCTCAATTTTTACAATCTATAAATCAGTAAAAAATTATATTATGTCTGCAAATCCTTATGATTTATCAATTATTGTTGGTTTTATTAGTTATTTATTTTTATTTGGATCTGTTGATTATACTTGGGGTAACTCATCTGGTATTCGAATGTTTTGGATTGTTATGGGGATAATGCTTCAATTGCGAGATAATTGAGAATGATATAGTCTTTTAGAACGTAATTGACTACTATTTAATAGACAATAAAGTATAATTTAAATAGGCATAAAAAACAAAGAACTATATAAAAGATAGGTGAAATCTATGTTTTTATAGTTTTACATATTTAAATATGATACAATATATGTAAATATTGGTACATTGTATTCGTATGATAGAGAGGTTGTTTTCTTGAAAATATATTGAGAAAACAATCTTTTTTTATAATTTGGGGTATTAGTATGAATAGTTCTATCTGTAATAACAATAATAAAAAGTTATTTATTAGTAAGCTTATAGTGCTTATAGCAGATTATATTGCTATTGTTTTGGGGACATTAGCAGCCTATTATTTGCGTTTAAACTTATCAATTTTACCGGTAAGTTCAAATTTTAAGGTAGAAGAAATTTACGTATATGGTGTTGTGCCTATCGTATTTTTATCAATATTGCTTCTTAATAATGCCTATTCCATAGTATCTCCCTATTGGGATACTATGAAAAATTTATTTCGCAGTATTACCATAGGGGTTGTCGTATCTATTGTCCTCATGTACACGGGCCATGTAATTAATGATGTGTCTCGTTTATTTGTTGCCTTTGCTTATATATGTATGCTCGTCTTTATCTTTAGTGAGCGTTTTATTGTAGGAAAAATACTTTCAAAAGCAGGATATTTAACAATTCCAATCCTTCTCGTTGGGGCGGGGAAGACTGCAGAACTTGTAAAGAGGTCTTTAGATCGCATGCCGATTACTACCTATAAGATTATTGGTTATGTAGATGATAATCCTAAATCATTATCCATTGCTAAAGAATACCCATGCCTTGGAGTCTTTAAAGATGTAGAAAGCGTTATTAAAGAAACAGGCGTTCAAACAGTGCTCATCTGTGCGCCAGGTCTTGAGTCTAAAAAATTAGTATCTTTGATTAATCGATTACAAGTATTAGTAAAACGTGTGGCCTTTGTTCCTGAATTATTTGGTTTACCTACTAGTAATATCAGTGCTCGTGGCATGATGGAAGAACAAGCCGTCATATTGCGTGTACAAAATAATCTAGCACGCAAGTCTAACCGTGTTTTCAAACGTATTTTTGACATTGTAGCTACCGTATGTGGTGGTATTTTGATTTTACCAATTCTCGGTATCATTGCTATATTGATTTACTTGGATTCTCCAGGACCTATCGTATTTGGGCATAAACGTGTTGGACAGGGTGGAAAATTATTCCTTTGTTACAAATTCCGATCTATGGTACCAAATGCGCAAGAGGCTTTGGAGCAATATTTGAAAGATAATCCAGCTGCTCGTGAAGAATGGGAACGAGACTTTAAATTGAAAGATGATCCTCGCGTTACAAGAATCGGTAAATTCCTTCGAAAAACAAGTCTTGATGAATTGCCACAGTTATGGAATGTTCTAGTTGGAGACATGAGCCTCGTAGGGCCAAGACCTATTGTTCGAGATGAAATTGTAAAATACGGCGATTATATAAATGACTTTTACCTTGTACCACCAGGGATTACTGGTGTTTGGCAGGTAAGTGGTCGCAGTGATACCACCTATGAAGAACGAGTGTTAATGGACTCTTGGTATGTGCATAATTGGTCTGTATGGATCGATATTGTATATCTGTTGAAAACTGTATTGGCTGTTGCTAAATCGAAAGGGGCCTATTAATCGTTATTATGAGGGATACTAGTTTTGATATTATGAAGGGAATTGCAATTTTACTTGTTGTTTTGGGCCATTCTGTACCGGATCAAGCAAGTTCTAGTGGAATTGCTAGTTATCCTTTATATTTGATGCGAACGATAATTTACAGTTTCCATATGCCAGTTTTTTTCTTTGTGGCTGGTTATTTTATGCATATACCTTTGAAAGAAGGCTTTCAGAATTTTATAAGAGATAAAAGCATACGTTTGATGGTTCCATATTTTACAATTGGAATACTATATTTTCCTTTCAAATTAGCTTTATCAAAATTTGCAAATCAACAAATAAATGCACAGGATATATGGAAAATATTTATTGGTATTAATCCGGATGGAGAACTTTGGTTTTTATATTGTCTGTTCTTTATTTCAATCCTCACTGCCTTTTTTGTTAAGCGTGTAAATTTTGGTTTATTACTAATATCTTTTATTGTTGGAATCTTTTCTGATGTATTAAATATCTTCTCTGTATCTATGGTATCAAAGATATTGTATTTTCAGTTTTTCTATATCCTAGGCTTATATATAAAGAAATATATGCTATTGGATTATATGAAATCTACGGTAATAGCACTTACATCTATGGTGATTTTTATTGTAGGTAATTATGCATTACTTCATGATATGAATGCTTTTAAAATAGTTACTCTTATAACAGCAGTTTCGGGGATTAATATTACACATTATATTGCTAATAAAATTCAATCTAAAGATGGTCTATATAAAACACTTTTAGTCTTTTTAGGTACCGTTTCAATGGATATATATATCTTTAGTGATATTGTTAAAATTCCATTTAGAATTGTACTTTGGTCTAAGTTAGGATTGTATTATGAAGCCTTTATTGTTTGCTTCTTAGCATCTACAACTTTATCTATTTTGATAGGTTATATCTTAAGAAAAAATCATTATTCACGATTACTATGTCTTGGAATGAAAAAATAAGGATATATATATATGAATAAAAAATTTGACTATTTAGTAGTTGGGGCGGGCCCATTTGGTGCTGTATTTGCCCATGAAGCGCACAAGCGTGGTAAATCAGTACTCGTCATCGATCGTCGTGATCATATAGCAGGTAATATGTATTGTGAAAGCAAAGATGATATCAATATTCACGTCTATGGCGCTCATATTTTCCACACATCCTTGAAACATGTGTGGGATTATGTCAATCAATTTGCTGAGTTTAATCACTATGTAAATAGTCCTGTGGCAAATTATAAAGGTGAGATGTACAATTTGCCCTTCAATATGAACACATTCTCTAAAATGTGGAATATTCGAACTCCAAAAGAGGCACAAGATATCATTACTAAACAACGGGCTGCTATTTCAGGGGAACCAAAGAATTTAGAAGAGCAAGCTATTAGCCTCGTAGGGACAGATATTTACGAAAAGCTCATCAAAGGATATACGGAAAAACAATGGGGTCGTAAATGTACAGAGTTACCAGCTTTTATCATTAAACGTTTGCCAGTGCGTTATACATACGATAACAATTACTTTAATGACCGTTTTCAAGGTATTCCTATTGGCGGTTATACCAAGATGATTGAACGCATGTTAGAAGGCATTGAAGTCCGTTTAGGTGTAGACTTCCTCAAACATCGGAACGAATATGAAACTTTGGCATATAAGATTATCTACACAGGCCCTATAGATGAATACTTTGGTTATTCTGAAGGGGTATTAGAATATCGCGGTCTTCGTTTTGAAACTGAACGTCTCGAAGAGGAAAACCATCAAGGCGTTGCGGTGGTGAACTATACGGAAGGTGAAATTCCGTATACTCGTATCATTGAGCATAAGCATTTTGAGTTTGGCACACAGCCCGTTACGTATGTAACAAAAGAATATCCAAAGGACTGGGAAATCGGTGAAGAAGCGTATTATCCAGTAAATGATGTAAAGAATTTGGATCTATATGCTAAATATGTTAAAAAGGCTGAAGCGATTTCTAATGTTATCTTTGGTGGTCGTTTAGGGGAATATAAATATTACGATATGGATAAGGTCATTGCTAGTGCTTTATTATTAGTAGAAAAAGAGCTAGCCTAAGCGAAATTTCATATGGTAGGTGAATCGACTGGAGAGTCAATACTCAAGTAGGAGAGTACTAGTGAATATTAAGATTTTAGTTGCCACACATAAGCAATATTGGATGTCAGAAGACTCCGTGTACATGCCAATCCATGTAGGCCGAGAAGGTAAGGCTGATATTGGTTATACTGGTGATCATACGGGAGATAACATATCTTCAAAAAATGCGAACTATTGTGAGTTGACAGGTCTGTATTGGGCTTGGAAAAACCTTGATGCGGATTATATTGGTCTCGTTCATTACAGACGTTATTTTACGCGCAAAGAGGTGCGCTCCGTAGAAGATAAAAAGAATCAAATCTTGACGGGTGCAGAATGGGAGAAACTACTTTTACAATATCCTGTAGTAGTAGCAGATAAGCGTAAATATTATATTGAGTCTAATCGTTCTCACTATAATAATGCCCACCATAGCTCAGGATTAGATGCGGCAGAGCAAATCATCGCTGAACAATATCCCGAATATAGCGCTGCTTTCACAAAGGTATGCAATCGCACTTGGGCTCATATGTTCAACATGTTTGTTATGCGTAGAGATTTATTTGATCAATACTGTGAATGGATGTTTTCCATCTTAGAAGAGATTGAAAAACGTGTTGATATTTCTGATTATGATACGTATGAAGCACGTATCTATGGCTTTGTTAGTGAAATCTTGCTTGATGTATGGATTGAAGCTAATAATATTAGCTATAAAGAACAAAATGTATCATTTATGGAGCCACAAAACTGGTTGAAAAAAGGTGGATTATTCTTAAAAAGAAAATTCTTTAAATAATAGACTTATTTGTATTATGGAGGAATTTTTTTGATGCGAGAAATTGGATTTTCGGAGATTAAGGGTGTCGCTTTAGATATTTTAAAAGATGTGGCACAATTTTGTGATACACATGATATTCGATATGTATTAGCCTATGGAACGATGTTGGGTGCCGTTAGACATAAAGGTTTTATTCCATGGGATGATGATATTGACATCATGATGCCACGCGATGATTATAATCGCTTTATTAAGTTATATAATAATCATAATCCAAGATATCAAGTATATTCTATTGAAAATGATGATAAATATACCTATACAATGGCAAAGGTATTTGATCAAGAAACAGTTATGGTTGATAATACATTGTGGCGTAATTTTGATAAAGCCGGTGTATTTATAGATATCTTTCCTATTGATGGGTTACCAAATGATACACAGGCTCAACAAAAACTTTTTAGACACCAACAACTTTTAAACTTGTTATTCCATGGCTCTTCTATGAAGTTTACATTCAGTAATCGCTATGTAGATTCTAAAGGTAGCTTTGCTAAGTTAAAAGGTTATGTTCGGACAGTTTTAAAATTTGGTGCTATCGGCTTAATGCATTTTTTGCCAACTATAAGTTTAATCAAAAAAATCAACCAAGATGCACAACAGTATCCATTTTCCAATGCGAAATACATAAGTGTTCTTGTTGATTGTGCAAGTGGTAATAAACGAGAGGTATATGAAAAGAGCTTGTTTGATAATAGAAGTTTATATCCTTTTGAGGATACTGAGTTTTGGGGACTTACAGATAGCGATTTCTATTTAAGTCATTTGTACAATAATTATATGGAAGCACCACCTGAAGATCGTCAGGTACCACATCATAACTATAGAGTGTATTGGAAACAATAAGAGGGGGATTAGACTATGAAACTATTTACAGTAGGACCAACACAAATGAGAAAGGAAATTCTTGATGTAAGACATCAACAAGTTCCTTATTTTAGAACAACGGAATTTTCTGAAGTTATGTTAGATTCAGATAGACTGCTTAAAAAGTTTATGAATGCACCAGAAAGCTATAAATCCATCTACTTAACAGCTTCTGGTACAGGCGCATTAGAAGCTACTATTATGAATTGTATGAATGAAACTGACCATGTACTAGTTATTAATGGTGGTACTTTTGGTCAACGTTTTGTTGATTTATGTGAACTCCATGAGATCCCTCATATTGTGATTAAACTAGACGATGGTGAGGAGTTGACTGCTAAACACTTTACTGCAGTAGAAGAACAAGACTTTACTTTTGTTATTGCTAATATTGATGAAACTTCTACAGCACAGTTATATGATATTAATTTATTAAGTAGCTTTGCTAAAAAGAAGCAAGCGTACTTGGTGATTGATGCAATTAGTTCATTCTTAATTGATCATTATGATATGGCTGGTAATAATATTGATGTTACTATTTTAAGTTCTCAAAAAGGACTTTGTATTGCACCAGGTATATCTCCTATTGTAATTAGTGACAGATTATATGAAGAACGTGTAAAAAATAATCATATTAAGAATCTTTACTTTGATTTCAACCAATATGTAAAGAATTTTACAAGGGGTCAAACACCATTCACACCTGCTGTTGGGGTATGTTTAGAAATGAATAAGGCATTACATCTTATTGAAGAGGAAGGTTTTGAAAACTATTTAGCTCGTATTGATAGTGTGGCGAAGGATTTTAGAAATAGAATTAAAGAATTACCAGTATCTCTTCCTACTTTCACTATTAGTAATGCGGTTACGCCTATCCGTTTTGAACAACCAATTGCTAAAGATGTATTTACAATCTTGAAGGACAAATATGATATTTTTGTAAATCCTACAGGTGGGGTTAATGAAGACTATGTCCTACGCGTTGCTCATATTGGTGATACGACCATTGAGGATAATATAATGCTTGTAGAAACAATGAAATTAGTCATTAAAGAGATTACAGGTAAATAATATGGTAAAAGTGATAACATATGGAACATATGATTTGTTTCATGAGGGACATTATAATTTATTAAAAAATGCAAAAGCATTAGGTGATTACCTTATTGTTGGGGTTACGTCTGACTATTTTGATAAATCTAGAGGCAAATTTAATGTTCGTGATTCTTTGATGACGCGTATTGATAATGTGCGCGCTACAGGTTTTGCAGATGAAATCGTAGTAGAAGAATATTTTGGACAAAAAATAGATGATATCAAACGATTTAATATAGATATATTTACTGTGGGATCTGATTGGGAAGGATATTTTGATTATTTAAATGAGTATTGTAAGGTAGTTTACTTACCAAGAACACAAGGCATTTCTAGTACTCAAATCAGAAATTCCAAGAATGTTAGATTGGGTATTATCGGTAATGAAGTTATTTTAGATAGATTTTTAGATGAAGCTAAATTTGTAAGTGGTATTGATATTATAGGTGGTTACACAGAAACAGATGCGGTTGATACTATCTATAAATCACATCAGTTTAATGATTTAGAGCAATTTAGTTCATCTAAAATATTGCTAGATGAGGTAGATGCGGTATACATTAATATGCCATTATCTAAACGTGTAACTTATATCGAAAAAGCACTACAAGCCAAAAAACATGTATTAACAGAATTCCCATTTAGCAGTGACCTTGATGAAACATTACGTTTAATGAACTTGGCGAAAACTTCCAACTTAGTATTAATGGAAGGACTGAAGACAGCGTATAGTCCTGCTTTTAGTAAATTAATAGCCATGGCACGTAGTGGGCAAATCGGTAAGATATTTAATGTGGAAGCTAATTTCACACAGGTATTAGGCGATGATTTAGAGAATCAAGTTAGGATAGCAGGGGGCAGTATTTTATCTCTCGCTGCATATCCTTTATTAGCAATCTTTAAATTATTGGGTTTTGATTATAATCATGTTGATTTTATAAGCCATAAAGTCGATGATGTCGATATTTTATCAAAGATTAATTTTGTCTATGATGATGCTATGGCTTCTGCTACAGTAGCTATTAATGCCAAAGCAGAAGGTGATTTAGTTATATCTGGTTCAAAAGGGTATATTTACGTACCAGCGCCTTGGTGGAAAACAGAATTTTTTGAATTACGTTTTGAAGATGTGAACTTGAATCGAAAATACTTCTATAAATTTGAAGGGGAAGGTTTACGCTACGAGATTGTTGAATTCTTAACATGTATTAGAAAGAATTCTGAAAGTTTCTTAATGAGCCATCAAGATATGATTGAAGAGGTGCGTGTTCTCGATAAATTTGTATCTAATACAGATGTTACTGTTATTTAGTATAGGGTTGGATGAGTATGCAACAATTATCTTTACGTGAAGTCCAATTAGAAGAGTTGAATCTGCTCAAAGATTTTGACCAATTTTGTAAAAAATATAATTTAAAATATAGTCTGTGTTATGGCACATTAATAGGTGCAGCTCGACATAAAGGATTTATACCTTGGGATGATGATATTGATGTTTGCATGCCTAGACCTGATTATGAACGGTTATTAACGTTAAAAGAGCATTATGATCATGATGGATTAGAGTTAATCGCCAATCCTATTAATTATAGCTTGGATGCAACCTATGCAGCTATAATTAATAAAAACATTCCTTGTGAAAACACATATTCTAATACATTGCGTAGTAAGTATTTGTGGATAGATATTTTCCCTGTTGATGGATTTAGTGAAGATATGTCCATCATGAAAGAGATTTATGATAAATCGATTTTTTATCAAAGAATACTTACATTAGCTAGTGCTAAGCTGTTTAAGGGGCAATCTCTCATCCATGCTTTAGGCAAATTAGTTGTTGTGCCATTATGTCGTTTATTTGGTAAACAGCATTGTATTGATATCATGGATCAGTTAGCTAAATCCTATGATTACACTACATCAGAGCATGTTGGTGTAATTGCTTGGGGTGAAGGTGTAAAGGAGCGATTACCTAAACAAGATTTTGAGAAAATGACTACTATTGAGTTCGAAGACCAATTATTTTCTGTTATGTCTTGTTGGAGAGAATATCTAGACAATATGTATGATGATTATATGAAGATGCCTCCTGAAAACCAACGCTGTGGACATAATATTATTGCGTATAAGATAGATCGAAAGGATTAAATTATGCAACCTTTACTTTCTATTATTGTTCCCATTTATAATGTTGAACAATATGTGGACAGATGCATTCAATCTATACTAAATCAAACCTATCAGAATTTAGAAATTATTTTAGTTGATGATGGTGCAACGGATTGTAGTGGTGTTATTGCAGATTCTTATGCGGCGAAGGATAAACGAATTAAGGTCTTTCACAAAGAGAATGGGGGGCTTTCCGATGCTCGTAACTATGGTTTAGATCATGTTACAGGGGACTATATTTTATTCATTGATAGTGATGACTTTATTGTGAATACAATGTGTGAAAGACTGATTACTGTAGCGAATAATAACAATGCTGATATAGTATCTTGTAATTATTATATCTATAGAGGTGATGATGATATCAGTATACATACTATGTCTGTTCAATATGATCAACGAACTTTTACAGGCATGGATATGTTACGGTATTATCTACTAAAAACGGAACCATTTGATTTAAATGTAGTATGGAATAAAATTTTTAAATTGGATTTATTCAATGGAGTGGTGCCAGTTCGTTTTCCAAAGGGACGAGTTCAAGAAGATAATTTTACTATTTTCATGCTATTTTTGAATGCTAATAGTATAGTAACAGTAAATGAACCACTTTATTATTATGTACAACGCGCAGGTAGTATAATGGCTACTTTCACTAGACGTTTTATGATAGATACAATAGAGTCCCACATATATATGAGTGATTATCTTATGAATCACTGCAGTAATGTAAAGAATGAGTTGCAATTATATCTTTTAAATTCCTATGTGGAATTATCTCGTAGAGTCTGTGCCAATAAATGTAAGAAAGAGTACAATGATTTACTAATTCAATATAAACACTATGTATTAGATCATACGGCTGATACTAGCCATAATCCAATGTGGAAGTTTAAACAATATATAAAAAGGCTATTGGTTAAATTGTATTATTAAATATGAATCATAGTCATATTTGTACGATTATATATTACATATAATTAAAGCCCATAGAGATTATCTTTATATTTTTATTGATAATACTATGGGGTTTTCTCTAATTATGAAAGTATAGTTAGTAATATTTAATAGATATTAATGTTAGAGGATGGGTAATGTGAGAAAGAGTTACTCCGTATTAATAGAGAATATATTTTCTTTACTGACCTTGCGCGCTTTAGAATATATATTAGCGTTTATTTTAGTACCATATTTGATTCGCGTATTAGGACCATTGCATTTTGGGATGATTGCCTTTATGCAGGGGATTATGGAATATTTCCGTATTTTTGTAGATTTTGGTTATTCCTTAACAGCGCCAAAGGCAATAGCACAGGCTGAAGAACAGAACATAAGCTCTCTATTTGCCAAATATTTTTATGGAAAAGTATGTATATTAATATTTATTACCGCGGTATTTTTTGCTATTTATAATCTACAACGCATATTATTAGGAAATACGATTGATATATTATTATTTCAGGTCATGTACTGTGGAATTATAGGCAATGTTTTATTTCCTGTATGGTTTTTCCAGGGCATACAGAAGATGCGGTATATTACCATCTTAAATATGAGTGGTCGTATCTGTACAATGCTAGGTATATTTTTACTTGTAAAATTTCCAGATGATTATATACTTGCTGCATTCTTACAATCTTGTACTCCATTAATTGCAGGTATTTTTTCAATAGTTTGGTTAAGAAAACACTATACAGGATTATTCAAATTGTCACCTATGGGTGAGATTATTAATTCTTATAAAGAAGGCTGGTCTATATTCGTATCTTCGTTGGCAGTTAACTTGTACACTGCAACTAATGTAGTAGTATTAGGTATGCTTACGAATAATGTTATCGTTGGTTACTATAGTGCTGCTGATAAATTAATTACCTGTGTTCGAAGAGGTATATATGCTGTAAGTGATGCAATATATCCATTTATAAGTAAGATGATGAGAGATGATATTCCCAAGGGATTACAGTTCATTAAAAAGCAATTATTCCTGTATTTGATTGTAGGCCTTGTTGGTTGTACATCTTTATTTTTCTTTTCAGATACTATAGTTAGGCTATTGTTCGGAGCTGATTATGATTTAACTGTTGATGTATTACGAATCTTGTCTTTTGTTCCATTAGCTGTTGCTATTAGTACTGTATTTGGTGAAGAAACGATGTTACCCCTTAATATGAATAGTGCTTATAGTCGGACTCTAGTATTGGGAGCTTTCTTTAGTTTGATATCTATATTTCCATTGTGTTATTTGTGGGGGGCTAAAGGAGTAGCAATAACAATGCTATTAACAGAATTTTTAATTATGAGTATTATGGGAGGTTTATTAAGGAAGCAACTCTTTTAAGAGGTATTAAGTAGTTTGAGAGATTTGAGAGGTTTGTTTCAATATGATTAGTTTAGCATATTATAAAATTCAAGAGATTTTGCTTTGTGCAATGATAATTTCATTACCCTTAATGCGGATACCAGATCGGTATACCTTATTTTCGATGGGAAATAATCTGTCGATGGTATTTTTGTTTTTTTCCATTTTTTTATTTATTGTGTATAGCATATGGAAAAAGAAGACAGAGGTTCCATTTAAACTGTATTTTATAATATCTGTTGTTTGGATTGTTTTTTGTACTATATTGGGGGTATTTTCTTTCCCTTTTTACGATACTGTAATTTATACGTACTTAATCAATACATCCGTTGTCCAAAAATTATATACTCTATTCCCTTCATTTGTAGGTAATGAATTTGTTCTACAAGTAAAGTTGATGGTGTCCTTAGTTTGGTATTTATTCAGAAACTTTATATTCCCATTAATTGGTTTATTCTTAATCATTTTTAATCTTTATAAAGATGATTATAAAAAAGGCCTTGATACCATTGTTAATGCTGCAAGAATATTAACAATTCTATGTATAGCTTACTCTGTTATAGAGGTTTCTTGGCTATGGAGTGGTTCGGATTATTTAGCTAGTATACTAGTAACTATTAATAATAGCTTATATGATCCTGTTGTACAAAGTGGGTGGTGGCCTCCAGAATTATGGCCAGGCCAACTTAGAAGTCTTGCATTAGAACCATCCTATTTTAGTATGATTGCCGTATTTTTAGCTCCATTATTAGGTATTCATTATGTGAGTGACAAAAATAAACTTGATATTGTATTAGCATTTCTATTGATTTCTATGATTTTCTTAACCAAAGCAAGAACTGGTGTAGTTATCTATCTATTTGAATTGGTTACATTTGTACTGCTTAGTCTTGTATTTAGGTATACGTCTTGGTGGAAAATCTGTTTATTCACCGTAGGTCTTAGTGTATTAAGTTATTCGTTTGTCATTGTGGGAGACTCCGTGGCGAGCCCTCTTATTAGAGCAAGTATTTCAGAAATAAACACTGTTGATGAAACCTCTAAAGCTGTATCGGTAGAAAAAGCGCTAGATAACTATATTGATAGTAATGTTAAATCTGTTAGTAATGCGAGCTCACGGTCTAACTCAGCAAGATTTGGTAATACGGTAGCTATGTTTAAAGTAGGTCTAGATTACCCTTTGTTTGGTGTTGGTAGAGGTTTGCATTCTAACTATATGGTGGATCGATTCCCGGATTTTGCTAAAGATAGTGGAGAGGTTAAGCAATGGACAGAGGATGTGTTACGAAAGGGGTTTTTAGCATTTGAATACCCTGTACTCAACGAATTTGCAGCCATATTGGCTTGGTTTGGTGTTATAGGGGAACTATTATTTATTACACCAATTTTATATATTTTATATAAAACATATAGAATTAGACGACATATACAAAATCCGACGTTAGTTTATTTATTAGTAGCATTCTTTGGTCAGATTGTATGCTTTATGAGTAATGAATTTATATTAGCGTATCCAACCCTTGTAGGAATTTTGATTTGTTATATTAAATTTTATGAGAATAGTAACATATAAATTGTATATGTACAGGTATTATGTTTGCTACAATTTTTGATACGATAAAGAAATGTGCTGTTATCAAGAAATTAATAATAGAGGAGCTTATAAGTGGTAGGAAAATGAAAATACGATTGCCAAAAAAAATTAGTTGATTAGATGATACAAAATGCTAATTTTTTGTACATTAATTATTATCGTAATAACTATAGCTTAATAAAAAGGCGGCTGGTGTATAATCAGCTGTCTTTTTTATGTGTGAAATTTGTCACAACATTCTCATATATTTCATGTATTTTATGATGTATACAAGTCATCCTGGTAGGTACCAGTTGGCGTAGTATTCATATAGTTTGAGAGGAAGAATATGAGGTATAGAGAATGAGAGCGAGCAATATTGAATTGTTGCGTATCATTTCGATGATACTAATTATTATGCACCATTTTAGCGTGCACGGTTGTTTCCCCATTACGCCAGATTTAACGTTTAATAAGGTGTTTCTCCAAGTATTTGGACTTGGAGGCAAGGCTGGTGTAGTTGCCTTTGTTATGATAACGGGCTATTTCATGGTTTCTAGTAGTTTTAAGCTGCACAAGTTTGTCAAGTTAGTAGGGCAAATATGGTTTTACAGCATTGCCATGTTGGGCGTGGCTATGGGTTTAGGACTTGATACGGTGACGTCAAGGAATATGATACTTGCGCTATTGCCCATTGGTGCCATGAGTTGGTTTGGTCAGAACTTTTTAGTACTCTATTTATTAACGCCTATTATTAATCGAGTACTTCGTTGGCTACAGCGTAAATACTACGTTATGCTTCTAGTGGTTTCCACGGTAATTTGGTTCTTAATACCGACGGCATTGAATTTGTGGCCTAATGTACCGCATACCACCTTTGGATTCAAACATATCTTTTCCTTTGTCGTATTCTATTCGATGGGGGCGTACATCAAGCTGTACGGCTCACATATAACAAAGAAAATAGGTATTATATTTAGCGCCATAGGCTTTGTAGGGGCTTTTCTAGGGGACATCTTTGTCGATGTACTAGCCATGACGAATCCAGCGTATATGAAACAGATTTTCTACTTTACGCAAAATGATTATGGCTTCTTTCAATTGCTATTAGGCATTGGCTTATTTATTATTTTTTTGAAAGCAAAGATCACTTATCGTTCTTGGATCAATGTGGTAGCATCTACTACCTTTGGTATTTATCTATTGCATGATAATAAGCTATTCCTTCATTACATGTGGGATAATGTATTGGCAACGTATCAGTACTATGATTCAATACTATTACCTCTGTATGCAATTCTTGTAGTGGCGCTTATTTTTGTCATCGGTATGACCGTAGACTATGTGCGGTTGGCTTTCATAGAAAAACCTGTGATGAAAGCAATTACGCCAAGCCTCGACCGGATTCAGTCAAGGGTTGAGAAAGTACTGCCATTATAATGCGATTATCGGTGTTTTTTGGTATAATATATAAGTATTCTTACCATAAAACGGGAGGTAATTATAATGCGTAAATTCTTGTATATGTTAGCGGTATTGCTTGTATTAATTGGCATTAGCACAAACGATGTAGAAGCTCGTCAAGATGTGTATGCTACGACATATCTCGGTAATAGCTGGTATGTAGATCAAGACTCTGTAAAGCGAGTGGGGGATATACTCAACTTTACGGTGTACACAACAGCAGGTCTTAGCTATAAAGTGACATCTAGTGATGATAACTATTACAATGCAGACGTGTTTTACGATAATAATAAACTCGTATCGGATAATGGCCAATCCGTCTGGAAATCTCCAGGTATGATGGCAGCCATGCGCGTGGCGCGTAAATAAGAATAAAAGGCAGCGATTAAATCGCTGCCTTTTTTGTTAACATACTTTCGTATATTTCTATATATAGATTCTTATTGATTCGCTTATATGTTCGCCATATAATTATCTTAGGATAGCCGGCGAGGTTGGGCCTCTCTTCGTTAATGAAGGGAGGGGTGTCTATGAGTGATTATGAGTTAATCATGCTAATTCTAGAGGTAATAACTGTAGTTATTGCCTTTGGTGCACTTGTGGCTCTTATTTGTCTTGGAAAAGACAAATAGCCCTTCGTTACCAGTGACTGGATAACTGAAAGGCCATTTCATCAATTATTTATAGTTCTGAGATGAGCCTAACGGAACCACTCGCTTGGCTATCTACCTATATTATAGGGATAAAAATATATATCGTCAAATTGAGATGAAATACATTATTATAATAACTACATATAAATAATCATAAAAGCTGTACATACATAGATTAGACTAAACGGCTTTGATGTCAAAATTATTTTACATCAAAGGGACGTTCAAAAATCGACTATGTGTGTACAGCTTTTTTGTGTTTTGGTTTTAGTGTGTTTGTGTGAAAGTAGTTATAGGACTACTATAAAGTGATCTTATTATTTTTCAAGTTTGTCTACCAAGCGTTTTACTGTTTCTTGCAGATCTTTATTTTGAGTTTCTAATGCTTGTACGCGTTGTTCTAGTACGTTATAAGAGGTAGGGGACATAGCCGTAGATAAAGATTTTCCCGGTTTATAGGTGATGCCTACATTGGCCATAACGTGATTGTTCATCGTAAACCCTGTGGTGAGTAAAAGATTATCTTTGTGATAATAGCCTACACCTAGAGCTACTGCATTCGCATTTTTATAATGGCCGTAGCCTGCCATGTATTGAACGCGATTATCTGGATCATATGGTAGTGGATGCAATGCGGCTAACGCAGCGGCACGAGCATCGCCTTTATTGGATTCTGATTCGACACGTTGTACCTCTTGCGATACATGTTGTACAGATTTTTCAATGGTGCTGATAGAATTATTAAGCTGTTGACTTGTACTTTTACCAAGGGTATCAATTATTTGATGAACGCCGTAGAGTTGGGATCCGTTGATTGCATCAGTAGAGGTAGCACTCACGCGACCTGCTGCGAGATTGGTGATCGTCCGTTCCTTGCCCTTAGCCCCTACGGATACTGTTGATACAGGTGCGGTGCCGGCATAGTTGACGGTAGTACCATTTTCAAAGGTATGACTTGCTGTACCGACTACATCGCCGTCAGCGGAATCATTGCCAAGGACAACTCCGTTTTTTAGAGAGGTAGTCACATTATTGCCGAGAACAAAGGTGTTTTCTCCAGAAATGTGGTTGTAATTACCTATACTGTAAGAATTGGCCGCATCAATAGCTGTTTTACCGTATTCGCCCTGGCCGAATACACCGGATGCGGCCGCTTTCTCTGATAGTGTATTATAAGAGCCTACGGCCAAGCCCTTAGCAGCCTTTACATTCACATAATGCCCTACGGCAAGGTCGAACTGTCCGTTTACTGTCGAATTTGAACCGATGGCTACAGAATTGCTGGCTTTACTGTTAGCACCTTGGAAGTGCCCAATCCACACGTTTTTATCACCTGCGGATTTTTCCCCTGATTGAGTCCCCATGACAATGGAGTTCGTCAACTGGCTCGCATTACCTGCGGCGAAACCGACGGTTACGTTAAAATCGCCAGTACTGCCTCGGAATGACTTCGCCCCAAGATTGATATTGCCGCCACCTGATGAGCCGGCCCCAGCAGCTGCACCCAAGGCTATGTTATTGCCTTGGGCATTGGGCCCCTTACCTTTTCCGTTCGCCGCACCGGCGTTCTCACCGAGGGTGATGTTACCGCCTGTTCCTGCGGTGAAAGTTTGACCTTCCTTGCCGATGTTACCGTTGTTATCAACGATATTGACCGGCGCCGCATAAACTGTGGTGGATAAAGCTACCATTACAACACTTGCTAATACAAAACGTTTCTTACTCATCGTATACACTCCTTTGTGTACAAACAAACTTTCACAAAACTTTCATAAAAAGACTTACATGGCTACTATAATACCAAAAAGGTATATTGTAAATAGAATATTCATATAAATTCAATAAATATACAATATATTCTATAGGTATTTATAGTTAATAAGAAACCTTTGACACATATTTATAAAATTTAAATATTTATTTATTCTATAAATTGTATTCTAGCATTTTATATGTATAAATTGCATTCTATATGCATTGACAAGCCTCTATATATTTATATAAAATAGAAATAATTTCATGTTTTGTTCATGATAAAATCATGAGTCATCGGCGTGTGTAATGACGTATTAAGTACATAATTAAATAAATAATTATGTGCGTAATGAAAAGTGTGTTTGTACGTAAGAGTGTGTAATGAAATATATAATCGTGTTGATGAGTGCCCTTTTTATGTTTGTCATGCCTGTATCGGGGGAGCAGGTAAGTAAAGCAGAGCAGCCTATACAGGGGACTAGGGTAAAACAAGTTCATAGTGAAAGTACGGTCGCCTTATCTGACGACTCAGATACATTCCATGTTAATTCGTCTCATACTCCAGATCATGTCATCGGTCAGGGCGGATTGGAGATGCCGGACTCCACAGATAAAAAGACGACTCGTTATTCCGATACGGATGCAGTCAACTCTGCGTTGCAGGCGGTGGTTATGACTGGTGTTCATTCCGCAATGCACGGATCGAAGGCAAAACCGTGGATGCAGAGAACCGTCGTGTCATTGCGCTTTCAGAAAAACTGGAAGCCCTTGTACGGTGTGGAAACATTGCAACCACTAGGTTACTATGATGAGACATCTCGTCATGTGTGGTTTACACAGGAGAGGTTGGCGAATGCAGCGGATACAGGAACGACGGCGAATGTGGGTATCGGCTATCGCCGAATCGCAGCGAACGATGACCATTATTACGGTGGTAATCTGTTTTATGACCATCGGTTCAGAGGTAATCACAGTCGCATGAGTGTCGGGCTGGAGTATGTATCGGGTATCGGTGCATTTCGCATGAACTGGTATCGCGGTGTGTCCAGCGAGCGTTCCCTTGACGGTGCGACACGCTTGGAGAGCGTGTCTAACGGATATACTGCGGAATATGGGACTAGCTTTAAGAATGCCCGTTGGGCGCGCGTGTACATGGAAGCCTATCGTTGGCAGTTGCGGCGTAGTGAGGATAAGCATGGCTTGCGTATCGGTACGGAGTTGCAGCTCACGCCGAGGATTTCCGTGGACATGGGCTATAATAAGCCCGAGCATGAGCATGGCAGTCCGTACGGAAAAATCATGTTCCGTCTAGCCGGGGTTGATACGGCATGGTTTGGTGGTAACCATCGATCGGATGCAAAAGCATCGGTTCGTGCGAATATGCTAGAAAATGTGCGCCGCCAACATACGGTGCACGTTGATTGATAGATTGATATATATATATTTATTATTTTGATAAAAGTAGCATAAGAATCCATATTTATTTTTTAGATAAAAGCAACATAGGGAGCTGTTTTATCATATCAGATGATTGTCATCTGATATGAAAAGACAGTTCCTTTTTTTATACATTAATTCATAAAAATTTATTTTGTTTACAAAATAGAAAAAGAGTGGCACAATATTCATGAAAATATAATGAAGAATAAGTTACACGTGGAATTCATTAGGGATTGGAGAGGATAAAATGAGCAAGCGTAAACTTATATTATCGGTGTTGATTAATGGTGTGTTGTTATCGAGCCTATATGTGGCCGGAGCGGTGGATGTGGCACCGGGTAGCGGTAACGGTGTAGCCATCGGTACGGGTAGCAATGCACCAAAGGCGGAAAACGTAGCCATTGGTAAAGGGGCTACTATAGAGTATTCGGGTGGTGTCGGACAGCCGTCCACAGGTGATATTGTAATTGGTGGAAAGGCACATATTAATAATTATATTGATCAAGGTGGCGGCATTGCCATAGGTGCGAATTCATTCGTCGAAAATATGGTAGGCGGAATGGAAAGAGCGTTTGATTTTAATCAGGCTGGATACAAAAATCTTTTTGGTATACCTTTCGGGCTCCCAAAAAATCCTGAAAAGATGGTAACCGGAATGGCTATTGGTCAAAACACCTATGCTCGTTCTGGCAGTATTATGTTGGGGACCCATAATTATAAAGGAAAATTAGGTGATGTGGATGTAGATAGTTCTAATACCAAAAATAATAATGGACATTTATTTTCCACAACTATAGGAGCGAATAGTTATTCTAATGGTTTGTTTTCTTCTATTGTAGGGGCTTATTCGATTGCCTCTTCAGGTTATCCTACCACTACCGCTGATGCCACTAAGAATTTTGGTGCTACTATTACAGGGTCTTTAAATAGTATTGAATCGGCAAGTGCTAGCTCTCAATACTCTGGGGTTGCAAATAGTATCGTAGGCACTGCCAATCGAACCTTTAACTCCAATGGATCTCTCGTTTTTGGTGCTGGGAATGAAATAACGAATTCTGTAGCCGATATTTCAGCGCCAAGTTCGGGAGGTAATTCCGCTAAAGAACTAGCTGAGAAATTACGTTCTGCTGTCAAAAATTCTAATGGTGGCGGTTCTACTATGGCATTTGGTAGCGGTAATAAGGCGGATTATACATTTCGCTCCGCACTTATGGGTGTCAATAATACATTGACTGGCTCTAAAGGCAATGAAAGTACGAATACCATGTTGACGGGCTTTCACAATACGGCGGATAAGGTGTTTAATACGACCGTAATAGGGTCTGAAAATACGGTGACTAATTCTAAGAATAGTCTTGTAATGGGGGATAATCGTGAGGTGAAAGATGCCAATCATGCAGTTCTCATCGGTTCCACAGACAGCAAGACTACGACATCTGTTAATAATGCTGTCGCTGTCGGACATAATACGAATGTAACCGTAGAGGGTGGCGTTGCATTGGGCAGCGAATCGAAGGCTACTGTGGCGGCTGGATCTGTTGGGTATGATCCGAGCACAAAAGCACAGTCCACGAATACGGATTCTACGTGGAAGGCGACTAAATCGGCCGTATCTGTCGGTGATGCAAATAATAATATTACGCGTCAGATTACATCCGTAGCAGCCGGCACAAAGGATACGGATGCGGTGAATGTGGCACAGCTCAAAAAGTTGCAAAATCAAGTGAATGCGAACGGTTCCACTACCGTCAGTGCAGGTAAGCATATTAATGTGACAACTACGACGAACGGAACGACCAAAGATTATAAGGTAAGCCTATCTGACGATATAACGAACCAGATTACAAATAACACAACAAATATTAACAATATACAAGGTGATGTGACAAACATTAAACAGAATGTAACTAATATTCAGGGTGACATTACTAATATCAAGCAGGATGTAACCAATATGGGGCGGAATGTGGCTCGTCTCGATAAAAAGGTTAACAAATCTGTGGCCGGAGCGGCTGCACTTGCCGCCTTGCATCCATTGGATTTCGATCCTGATGCAAAATGGGACTTTGCTGCTGGGTATGGCCATTACCATGACGGTAATGCCGCTGCATTGGGGGCTTTCTACAGACCGAATGAGGACTTGCAATTTAGTGTAGGATCCACTGTCGGTAATGGCGAAACCGTTGTGAATGCCGGTATGTCTGTGAAAGTAGGTGCTCACAGTAATGTATCTCGTTCTCGTGTAGCCATCGGTAAGGAAGTTTTGGAACTTAAGAAAACTGTAGCGGTACAAAATGCGCAGATTCAAAAGTTGACTGCTCTTTTGAATGGATTGGCCGGAACGAATATGAAAGCAGACCGCAGCACATTATTCCCTGATGTGCCGAATAATCACTGGGCATATGCGGCGGTTAGCGATCTATCTCGACGTGGTCTTGTAGAAGGATATCCTGATGGTACATTCGGAGGAGATCGTATGTTGACCCGCTATGAATTTGCTCAAATTGTGTACCGAGCTATTCAAAACGGTGTTGCTGTCGATGATCGCCTCGTATCTGAATTTGGTCCTGAAATGGCGTTATTCCGTGTGGATACTATTGCCAAGAATCATGAAGGACAACCAACTATTGAACGTGTAAGGGTCAATAAAAAATAGAATACTTATATATATGATTTATATTATGAAAGCCGAGGCTCTAGGGCCTCGGCTTTTTCGTGTACCTGTAGGTGATAATTTTTCTGTATATAAAATTATCTTATCTATGAAAGTACTAAACTGAAAAGTCTAAAAATATGAAATTGATTACGTAATTACAATAATCGTTATATTCCGATATGTGGATTTATCGTAAATTTTGATAGGAAAGATGAAGATTTTATTTCTTAAAATTAAAAAGTATTAAAATAGAAATAAATAAATGACAAAAATGAAGAAAAGATGAAAAAGTTGTTTACAAGATAGAAATTTTTTGATATTGTATTGCCGTGGATGAGTATATGATGAAGAATCATGAATAATTATAGTATTCAGATCGTAATTTGGAATACTAATATTTGGTGTAAGAAGTGTAGATGATAATTAATCTTTATACTTCTTCTTTTTATTATCTTTGCAATATTATGCAACACAAGTGGTGTGTTTTACTGAGTTTTCGGTAAGAAAGGATAATCATGAATCGAATTTATAATGTTATTTGGAGTAAGACAAAAAAATGCTACGTTGTAGTATCTGAAATTGTAAAAACAGGTGGCGGTAAGGTGAAATCCGTACAAAACGGTACAACCTAGGCACGCATGAGTGCGATTATGGCGGTGGCTGCATTATTAATGGGTGGTAATATTACTACAGTTAATGCTGCTACATATACTGCTATGACGATTAATGATGTAAATGGCGCTGGTTATGCTACTGGTAATGTAGTTTATAGTGAAGGTAGTTATTTATACAATTATCAAAACCCTGGGAACCTGACACCATTTGATAACAGTCATTTGTACAATGGTACAGATAGAGGTAACTATACAGAAAATAGTTTTGCTGGCATTGCTATCGGTAAAAATACAAATATTCAGGAAGCTGGTAATCCAACTTATTATTCCGGTTTAGCTATCGGTAACTATGCTCAGGCCACAGGTGGTATTTCTTTTGCTTTAGGTCATTATGCTCAGGCTTTATCACCATCTGCTATGGCTCTTGGTACAGCTACAAAGGCGAGCGGATTTAACTCCTTGGCTATGATGCGTCAATCCGCTGCAGAAGGTGAGTTCTCCGCAGCATTAGGTACTGCATCTTGGGCAAAGGGTAATGGTAGTTTCGCCATGGGTTATTCTGCTACAGCAAAAGCGGATCAATCCATTGCAATCGGTGCAGCAGAAACTATAAAATTACCTGGTCAACAACATGGTACTCCTAGTGCACAATATAATGCCAATGGTAATACCGTAACAGAAGGTGTTCGTTCTCTTGCATTTGGTACAAAGGCGAGAACATCTACTGCTGCAGCTGATTCTATGGCATTCGGTTCCTCATCCAGTACTGGTGGCGCTAATGCGGTAGCTATGGGTTATAGTGCTAATGCTAGTGCAGAGAATGCCTTTGCTATCGGTAATACGGCGCAATCATCCGCACAAAATGCGGTAGCGATGGGTAAAAGTGCCAATGCAAGTGGTGTAAGCAGCTTTGCCATGGGTAGTAGCTCTAATGCTGCTGGTGCTGATGCTATCGCTATGGGTAGTTCTTCCCAAGCCAAATTATCGAACTCTATCGCATTAGGTGGTAATGCAAAATCCTTGGGTGCTGATGCGCTTGCACTTGGCGGTGCGGCTAATGCATCTAAAGATGGTGCCATTGCAATCGGTAAAGAAGCGAAAGCAAACAATACTAATACGACAGCTATCGGTCTTGGTGCTACTGTTACAGGTACTAACTCCATGGCTATCGGTACAAATGCCGTTGCAGAATCCAATAATTCCTTGGCATTGGGTACTGGTACGGAAGTAAGAGGTGCCTTGGTTAATGGTTACTCTGCTTTCACTAATCAACAAAACAACAATGTTGCAAACGGTGTAGTTGCGGTAGGTAACGTAGGTTCTGAACGCCGTATCATCAACGTAGCAGGTGGTGAAAACGATACTGACGCAACAAATGTAAAACAATTAAAATTTGTAAACAGTAATTTAGCAAAATCCATCGCAGGTCCTACATATACGGGCTATGAAGCGAATGGTTCCACATATAAAGCGCCTGATTTCAATATCAAGAACAGCACGTATCATACGGTAAAAGAGGCTGTTGAAGCGGCGCAAACGAATTTCTTCAGCGCTAAAGGTACATCTGCTGATGCGAACTACGATAATACAGGTGCTACAGGCAATAACGCGACAGCAGCCGGTGTACGTACTTCCGCAGCAGGTAATTTCGCGACAGCTGTCGGTGCTGATGCGACTGCAGCGAATGCGAACAGCACTGCAATCGGTTATAAAGCTAAATCCAGCGTAGATGACGGTGTTGCATTGGGTGCGAATTCCGTTGCTTCCGTTGCAGCAGGCAAAGCAGGCTATAATGTGAAAACTGCAGACAGCCGTACAAATGGATATAGCGGATTGACAGGCGCTGCGTTGACATCCACTATGGGTGCGGTGTCCGTAGGTGACGGTGGTACAAAAACTCGTCAAATCACAAACGTAGCTGCAGGTACTGCGGATACTGATGCTGTTAATGTGGCACAATTGCGCAATGTTAACTTGAAAGTAGCCGGCAACAGCGGTAACAATGACGTTTTATTGGACAACCAAACATTGACTGTAAAAGGCGATGGTTCTTATGTTACGACATCTGTTAACAACCAAACAATCGATGTAGCGTTGACTGATGCAACTAAGAATAAAATCGACAATGCGGCAAATAAAGACTTGTCCAATATTACTGACAATGGTAAATCCGTTATTCGTGATGAAGCGCAAAAAGCCGTAAAAGTTGTTGCTGGTAAAAACACAACGATTACAGAAGGTACTGATGGTACATATAAAACATATAAAGTTGACGTAGATGCTCCAGATTATCAATTGACTGAAAACAGCAGTGCTGCTGATAAAGCTTACACTGTATCTGGCAATAAAGTTGACTTGACTGTACAAGATGCTAAAAATCCTGCGAATAAGAAAACTGTAACGATCAAGGATATTGCATCCAAAACAGAACTTGATGATACAAAAACGGAGCTTATCAATAAAGGTTTGAAATTCGATGCTGATAATGGCGGCGAAAAAATAAATAAATTAGGCTCCAAGGTAACAGTATCTGGTGATGGCACTAACATCAACACTACAATTACACAAAGTGGCGACGATACAACAATTAAGGTTGCATTAGGTAAAGACATCAATGTTAATACGGTGACAGCTACTAAGACTGTAAAAGCTGGCACTGCTACTATGGGTAACCAATCTGTAACAGATAACAAAAGTGCTACTCAGAACGGTAACTTTGTATCCGGTTTGGACAATAAAAATTGGACATTAACTGATCCTGCCTATGTATCTGGCCGTGCGGCAACGGAAGATCAACTTAAGATTGTGAGCGATGCTGTGAAAGCAGCTAACGCGGCTAACGCAAGTTCTACGGACTATCGTTTAATCGCTAATCCAAACAATGCGGCAGACGGCTCTTATAAGGTTGAAAACAATCAAGTAGACTTGAAAGTAAAAGACGAAAAATCCAGTGACGTTAAAACTGTAACGATTAAGGATATTGCGTCTAAAACAGAACTTGATAAAGTAAAAGATCGTTCCGTGAAATATGATGGTGAAACTGACAAAGATACAGTAACATTAGAAGGCGCTAACGGTACAAAAATCACTAACTTGAAGGACGGTAATGTGGCACCGGGCTCCAAAGATGCTGTAAACGGTGGTCAATTACATCAAGTTAAGCAAAATCTTGGCGATCAAATTACGAATACCAAGAATGAGTTAAACAATAAGATTGATACAACTAAACAAGATCTTATCGACAAAGGTTTGAAATTCGACGCTAATACAGGCGGTGAAAAAACAAATAAATTGGGCTCCAAAGTAGCAGTTAAAGGGGATAACTCCAATATCATTACGGAAATCTCTCAAGACGCTAACGGCGACAGCACAATTGATGTGAAACTTGGTAAAGACCTTAATGTAGAGACAATTACTGCAACCGGTGCAAACGGCAAAGACGGTAAAATCGGCATCAACGGTAAAGACGGTGTAACAACTAACATTTCCGTTACTCGTGACGGTCAACCCGGTGTAGATGGTGCTCCTGGTACAACTACAACACGTATTACATACCAAAAACCTGATGGCTCTAACGAAGAAGTGGCAACCTTGAACGACGGCCTCAAATTCAAAGGCGACATGGGTGCTACATCCAATGTTAAGCTTAACAAACAAGTGGACATCAACGGTGGTGTAACAAGCGCTTCTGATCTTGCTACAGGCAATAATATCGGTGTTACTTCTGCGGCTGTTGGCGCTGATGGCAATGCAAAATTACAATTGCAATTGGCGAAAAACTTGACTGGCTTGCAATCCGTAACGGCATCCGACACTGTGAAAGCAGGCACTGCCACTGTAGGTAATCATACGGTAGCAGATAACAAAGGTGCTAACCAAACTGGTAACTTTGTAACAGGTTTAGATAATACATCTTGGAATATTGCAGATCCTGTATATGTACCAAACCGTGCGGCTACTGAAGAACAGTTGAAAACGGTTAGCGATGCTATTAATAAAGCTAATGCAAGTGCTACAGATTACCGCTTAATCGCTAATCCGAACAACGCGGTAGACGGTTCCTATAAAGTTGAAAACAATCAAGTAGACTTGAAGGTAAAAGACGAAAAATCTAAAGACGTTAAAACTGTAACGATTAAGGATATTGCGTCCAAAACTGAACTAGATAATGTAAAAGATCGTTCCGTAAAATATGACGGTAACACAGGCCATGACACAGTAACATTGGAAGGCCCTAACGGTACAAAAATTACTAACTTGAAAGATGGTAACGTAGCGGCTGGTTCTAAAGATGCTGTAAACGGCGGTCAATTACATGATGCTAAAAACGAACTTATTAATACAGGTCTTAAATTCGATGCCAATGTAGGCGGCGTACAAACTAACAAATTAGGCTCCACTGTTACAATTCAAGGTGAAGGTACTGCTGCTGACGCTGATTATAGCGGTGAAAACCTCAAAACTTTCATCAATCAAGATGCGGCAACAGGCAATACGACTATTGACGTGAAGATGAACAAAAACCTTAAAGCTGAATCTGTGAAGGTTGGCAAAAATGGTAAGGACGGCGTAGCTATTACAGGTCCTGACACAGCGAACGGTACAGATGGCAAGGTAGCTGTGACTGATAAAAACGGTAAAGAAGCAGTTTCTATTTCCGGTAAGGACGGCGTAGGCCACATTGGCTTGACAGGCCCTGCTGGAACGAACGGCGTGAATGGTACTAATGGTATCGACTTGTCCGTGAAACCTGGTTACGACGATCCTATGACAGGCGTTAAAGGCGAAAAAGGCGTTGATGGTACAAATGGTCTTACACGTATCGTTTACAAAGACGGCAATGGCGAACACCAAGTTGCGACTATGGAGGACGGTTTACAATTCACTGGTAACAACATTGGTACCGTGAATAAACAAAAATTGAACTCCTTGGTGAAAGTACAAGGTGAAGGCGTAACTGAAGCTGAATCCGCTGCATTCAAGAGCGCATCCGGCAACATCAACGTAAAAGCTGATGGCACTGACAAATTGGAACTTCAATTGGCGAAAGACCTTAAAAATCTTGATTCCGTAACGGCGGCTAAGACTGTGAAAGCAGGCGACGCTACTATGGGTAGTCAAACTGTTAACAACGCAGCTGGCGATAGCGAAACAGGCAATTATGTAACAGGCCTTGATAATAAAGATTGGGATGCAGATAAGATTGTATCCGGTCGTGCCGCAACAGAAGATCAATTGAAAAAAGCGTTGGATGCTCAAAGTGCTAACTCCACTGATTATCGTTTGATCAGAAATCAAGCGGCAGGCTCCAATGGAGACTACACTGTAGATGCAAACGGCGATGTAGCGTTGACTGTACAGGATAAGAATCATCCAGATAAAACAGAAACCGTTACCATCAAAGACGTTGCTTCTAAATCCAAACTTGATAAATTGAATGATCGCGCTGTTAAGTATGATTTGGACCCTGCTGGCAATCTTGACAAATCCAAGGTAACTTACGAAGGCCCTACATACAATAACAAACAAGGTGGGACTCACGTAACGAATGTAGCATATGCTACAGGCAACGATGGCAGCGAAGCGGTTAATGTGGACTACTTGAATGACAAAATCAAAGATAGTGCGGATGCATTGACTAATAAAGGTTTGAAATTCGATGCTAACCAAGGCGGCGAAAAAACTAACAAGCTTGGCTCCAAAGTGACTATTAAAGGTGAAGGCACTGCAGCTGACGATGATTACAGCGGTGAAAACCTTAAAACTTTCATCACACAAGATCCAGCATCTGGTGATACAACTATCAATGTGAAGATGAATAAAAACCTTAAAGCTGAATCCGTGAAGGTTGGCAAAGATGGTAAGGATGGCGTGTCCATTACAGGTCCTGACAACGGTACAGACGGCAAGGTAGCTGTTACTGGTAAGGATGGCAAAGAAGCTGTATCTATTTCTGGTAAAGACGGCGTAGGTCACATCGGACTCAACGGTAAAGACGGCCGTAGCGCTGATATTTCTGTTGAAAAAGGTGATCCGGACCTCAACGGTAACGAAATCACTCGTATTAAATACACTGATGAAAATGGTAAGACACATCAAGTGGCAACCAAGGATGATGGTATGGCATACGGTGGTGACTCCGGTAATGTGATTAAGAAAAAACTTAATGAACAATTGGACATTAAGGGCGGCGTAACAAACGAAGCTGATTTGACTGAAAACAATATTGGCGTTATCAGCAAAAATAATATCCTCAATGTTCGTTTGGCAAAAGACCTTAAAGACTTGAACTCCATTACTTTCAACAACGGAGCTAACGGTGCAAACGGTAAAACCGTTGTAAACGGCGCAGGCATGACTATCAATGATGCAGCTGGTAATCCGTTGACAGCTGTTACAAAAGACGGCGTGAAGATTACTGATGGTCCATCTATGACGAAGGACGGCATCGATGCAGCAGGCAAGAAGGTTACAAACGTTCAAGACGGTACGGTTGCCAAAGATAGCAAAGACGCTGTTAACGGCGGTCAATTGCATGATGCTGTTGAAAGCCTTAAAACTAAAGGCTTTGGCCTTGAAGCAGAAGACGGTCAATCCGTGAAGAAAGCTCTTGGTGAAACTGTTAAGGTTAAAGGTGATGACAAAAATATCAAAACATCCGTAGACGACGGTGCTGTTAAGGTAGAATTGAAAAAAGACATCACTGTAGATACTGTAACAACAGGCGATACTAAGATGGATACAAACGGCGTTACTATCAAGAACGGCGCTAATGAAGCGACTAAGTTGACGAAAGACGGCTTGCAAATCAATGATGGTGGCAACAAAGCTGTTACTATCAACAAAGATGGCTTAACAATCGAAAACGGTCCTAAGGTAACAAAAGACGGTATCGATGCGGCTGATAAGAAGATCACTAATGTGGCTGATGGCACTATTGGCGCTGGTAGCAAGGACGCTGTAAACGGCGGTCAATTGCATACAGCTATCGAAGACATCAAATCCACAGGCTTTGGCCTTAAAGCGGAAGACGGTCAATCCGTGAAGAAACCTCTGGGCGAAACAATCGACTTGAAAGGTGACGGCAACATTAAGACTTCCGTAGACAACGGCGCTATCAAGATGGCATTAAATGATAAGATCACTCTTGGTCAAGATCCAGCAAAACAAGTTAATATCGACGGTTCTGCAGGTACAATTACAGCTGGCAACGGCGGTAATCAAGTTAAGATTGACGGCAATGACGGTTCCGTAACGGCAAATACTGTGAAAGCTGGCGATGTAGTTGTAGGCAAGCAAACTTCTGACGGTAAAGAAGGCAACTTCGTAACAGGCTTGGATAACAAAACTTGGGATCCTGAAAACCCAGTAGCAGTTCCTGGTCGTGCCGCAACAGAAGACCAATTGAAAGCTGTTAATGATGACTTCAATAACAAAGCAAGAACAGGCCGTGTATTCCAAGGTGATCAACCTGGCGATAGCGGTAAAGTGGTTCGTGGATTGGGAGATACTATGAACCTTACTGGTGGTGCTGATGTGAACCGTTTGGCAGACAACAATATTGGTGTTGTGAAAAATGCTGCTGGTGATGGCTATAACATCAAGTTGGCTAAAGACTTGAAAGGTCTTGAGTCCGTAACTACTACAGATGCTGCTGGTAATACGACTGTTATGAACGGTGGCGGTGTGACAATTACACCTGCTCAAGGTAATGCAGTAAGCCTTACTAAAGACGGCCTTAACAACGGCGGTAATAGAATTACTAATGTAGGCCCTGGCGTAGATGGTACTGATGCGGTTAACGTAAATCAATTGAGCAGTGCTATGCGTAGCGTAGATGGTAAGATCGCTGATGTAGGTGCTACTAGTGCAGCTATTTCCGGCCTTAAACCATTACAATATGATCCATTGGAACCAACTCAAGTATTGGCTGCTGTAGGTCACTACAAAGGCAGCACAGCTGCTGCTGTGGGCGTAGCGCACTATACTAATGAATCTACAATGTTCCATATGGGCGTATCTCTCGGCGGTCATGACAACATGATTAATGCGGGCGTATCCTACAAATTTGGTACATCCGATGCTAAGAAAGCAGTTCCAGCTCGTTATAAAGCAGGCCCTATCAGCTCTGCATATGTATTGCAAGATGAAGTAACTGCGTTGAAAGCTGAAAATGAACGCATGAAACAACATGACTTAGAGTTAACTGCTAAATACGATCAAGTACAACGCGATAATGAAGAAATGAAAGCTCAAATCGCATTGTTGATGCAACAAGTAGGACTTTCTAAATAGAAAGAATTCTTAGTCTTGTTATGTAAGGAATATGAAAGCCGCCCTTTTTGGGGCGGCTCATCATAAGGAGGAAGTATGAAATTCAAAACATTTATGCCTGTATTGGCACTTGCTTGTGTATGCGCGGTAGGTCAAGCGGATGCGGCTCAAGATCGATTGATGATGCCGGAACAACCGACTGAACCATTGAATGTGCTTGAAACAGAAGTGGCCCTTTCCGTACCTAGCGAAGAAGTTCGCGACGTAGTGAATGCTTTCACACAATTCCAATTGGACCAAAAGGGCAAACGTATCATGGACGATTCCCGCGTTATGACCGGTCAAGAGCGTTACCGTAACAATGTGTTGTACTACATGAACGTTCGTCGCAGCTGGTACATCGTGAGCCATCGTTATAAAAACGACAGTTATGCGCGCTTGGCTTTAGACCGCTTGTACAACGATTACAAGCAGTTCTTTACGGACCATGCGACGGTGTCTGAAGACGCTAAATTGGACTATGCGCAACAAATCATCGATATCTTGGATCGCAATACAGCCAATGTACATGATGATGAATTGCGTTTCTACATGAACGAAATGGTTATCTTCAGCTTGAACGAAGCCATGAAAGACGGTAATAATCGCGTGAAACCTGTGGATGAAAAAATGGGTCCTACGGTGGATGAACTTCCTACAGTAGACCTTCGCAAAGCGATTAATGCACCTACAATTCAATAAAATTTAGACTATATCATATGATGAAAGCCGAGGCACAAACTGCCTCGGCTTTTTTATACATAGACTAAATCTTTCATATGTGAATATGTAAATTTAATTCCATAAATATATAGAAAAGATGAAGAATTTCTATCTTATTTTTTAAATCTATTAAATAAACTATAAAAATGAATGAAACATGAAAAAGTTGTTTACAATATTGAATATTTTTGATATAGTAGTCGCTAGAGTGAGTATCTTATAGGAAAAGATATACGTAATAGTACTTAAACTATAGTATTGAGTACTATTGTTTTATGTTAGAAGTGTAGATGATTTTTTATATCTATTACTTCTTCTTTTATTTTACTTTTTTATATGAGGCTATAAACATAATGCGTAACCGGCAAGTCTGGTAGTTCGGTGAGAAAGGAATAACATGAATCGAATTTATAATGTAATTTGGAGTAAAGCTAAAAATTGCTACGTTGTAGTATCTGAGTTAGTTAAGAGCGGTGGCGGTAAAGCTAGTGTGAATTCTGCAAGAACGAGCATTACTTTTCGTGCGGCTTTATGCGCGTTTGCTATTACGGGTTGTTTAGTATCGGGAATTGCAGAAGCAAATGTAATACAAGGCCCTGGCGCTGCTGCTACTGGTAGCAATAGCGTGGCAGTCGGAGATAATGCAAAATCCGCAGGTGCTAAGTCTGTGGCGATAGGTAATGACGCGGCTACATTAGCAACAAGTGAAAATGGTATTGCCATCGGTAATGGTGCGAAGGCTGAAGGTCAACAACGAGTGAAGGTTCCATATCCTGCGGGTACTATTGCTATCGGTCAAGGGTCTGTGGCAAAGGAAAATGGCGATATTGTAATAGGTCGTCAAGCGAAGAGCACGATTTCCAAGTATCATCAACAACCTGGATCCGGTGCAGTTGTAATGGGTGCAGAAGCCGCTTCTTACGGTTCTCGTGGTGACGTGGTTATCGGTGCTGCAGCGGAAGCTAATATAATTAGAAAGAATGCTACTGTTGATGGTGACGGACAGCTGTTTTCACAATCTGTAGCTATCGGTAGCGTAGCGAAGGTATATGGCACACAATCTGTGGCTATCGGTGGTGATGTAAGATCTATTGGACAGTCTTCTATCGCTATCGGCGGTGATGATATCGATCAGGCAAAGCCTGATTTATATAAGGCTATTCCTGATTTATCGGTGCCAGGTACGCAAAAAAACTTTAACCGTGAAGTGGCTGCATTATATCCAAGTGGATTGGGCACAGCAGGTCTTAATGATAGTAAGAACTATGTAAATACTGCTTCTATCGGAAATGCAAGCCTTGCTATTGGTATGATGACACAGTCTTTAGGCACGGGTTCTAATGCTATCGGTGCTAACTCCTTGTCAAAAGGTGTGGCTAGTTCCGCTATTGGTGCTATGGCTCGTAGCTGGGGGAATAACTCTCTTGCTATCGGTAGCCAAGCCGGTGCGTATGGTGAGAAATCCACATCCCTCGGCGATGCGAATATAGTAGGCTTTGATATGACGAATGCCACTCTATCTGGTTCTGCTGCAGGTGCTCTAGGTAGAGGCAATAAGGTGTATGGTAATAATGCATACGCTATCGGTAGTGAAAATACAGTAGGGACGGCTACTGTTACTGAAACTACAGAGTCTAATGGCGATAAAATTAAAAAGGTTACTGCTGGTACAGTTAAAGGTAATACAGCTGGTGCGTTCGGTTATAAGAATACCATTACAACAGATAATTCCTATGTAGTAGGTAGTAACTCGACTATTTCCGCAGATAATGGCATGGTTTTAGGTAACAGTGCTACTGTAACAGGGGCTAACGGTTTAGCTCTTGGTAATAATACAAAAGTAGCCAATGACAATGCCGTAGCCATCGGTAATGGCTCTGAAACAGCAGCGGCTGTGGCTACTCCTTCTGCCACAATCAATGGGGTAACTCATAACTTTGCAGGCACAAACCCTGCTTCCACAGTAAGCGTAGGTAAGGCAGGTATGGAACGGACTGTTACTAATGTAGCGGCCGGTCGTATTTCTGCTACATCCACTGATGCTATCAATGGTAGCCAATTGTTTGCAGTTAAAACGGAAGTAGAAAAAGGCGTATCCTATGCAGGCGATGTAAAAGCTGTGGCAGCTGCAGATAATAAATTCACGCGTAAACTAGGCGAACAAACTAATGTTGTGGGAGGTGTAACCGATGCAACTAAATTGACAGATAACAATATCGGTGTTGTTTCCAATGGCACTGATACGCTAAATATTAAATTGGCTAAAACATTGACTGGTTTGGACAGCGTTACAGCTGGCGGCACTACTATCAATAACGGCGGTTTGACCGTAGATGGTAAAAACTATGTATCTCCAAACGGTATCAATGCGAACAACCAAAAGATTATCAATGTAGCTGATGGTACTAACTCTAATGATGCGGTTAACTATGGTCAATTACAAAATGTGATTAACTCTATCGATAAAGCGCCTACTGTGAAAGCAAAAGATGCAAATGTAACTGTAACAGAAGGTACAAATGCAGCAGGTGGTAAGGAATATATTGTTGGATTAGGTAATACAATCAATGTTGGTACTGCACATCCTGTAACTGTAGATGGTAATGCAGGCCATGTTACAGGCCTTCAAAATACAGATTGGAATGTAGGCAATCCTGTTGCTGTTCCTGGTCGCGCGGCTACAGAGGATCAGTTGAAAAAGGTTAACGATACAGTTAATACCAATAAGGATCAAATCGATAAAAATAAACAAGCTATCGCAGATAACAAACAAAATATCACAACAAATGCCGGTAATATTGCTAATAATACGCAAAATATTGCAAAGAACGCTGGCGATATTGTTACTATCAATAAAACTATTGAAAAAGGTTTGAACTTTGACGGTGACTCCGGTGCAACAATCAATAAGAAATTGGGTGATACTGTTGCCGTTAAAGGCGGTGCTACAGGCACATTGTCTGATAACAATATCGGTGTTGTATCCGATGGTACGGGCACATTGAATGTGAAATTGGCTAAAACATTGACTGGTTTGGATAGCGTCACAGCTGGTGATACTACCATCAATAACGGCGGTTTGACCGTAGGTGGTAAGAATTATGTATCTCCAAATGGTATCAATGCAAACGACCAAAAGGTAACGAATGTTGCTAACGGCGACGTGGCTCCGAACTCCAAAGATGCAGTTAACGGTGGTCAATTACATCAAGTTAAGCAAGATCTTGGTGACCATATTACGAATGCCAAGAATGATTTAAATAATAAAATTGATAATACTAAAACTGACCTTATCAATAAAGGCCTTCGTTTTAACGCGGATAATGACGATGAAAAAACGAATAAATTAGGCTCTAAAGTAACTGTAAACGGCGATGATAACATCACTACAGAAATTACTCAAACTGGTGATGATACTAAGATTGCTCTTAAATTAAAGAAAGACCTTAATGTTAGATCTGTTACGGCTACGGACACTGTGAAAGCAGGGGACGTAACAATGGGTAAACAAGCTGATGGTGCGAATCCTGGTAATACAGGCAACTATATTACGGGTCTTGATAATAAGACTTGGGATCCAGGTAATGTTGTATCTGGTCGTGCCGCAACAGAAGACCAATTGAAACAAGCTTTGGCAAATCAAACTGCAACAGGTCTTAAATTTGATGCCAATGTAGGCGATGTACAAACTAGTAAATTAGGTTCTACAGTAATCGTACAAGGCGAAGGTAAAGCTGCTGATAGCGATTATAGCGGTGAAAATATTAAGACTTTCATCAAACAAGATGCAGCAACAGGCAACACGACCATTGACGTGAAGATGAGCAAAAATCTTAAAGCTGAATCTGTAAAAGTTGGCAAAGGTGATAATAAGGATGGTGTATCTATCACAGGTCCAGATGGTGCGAACGGCACAGATGGCAAGGTAGGCATTACTGGTAAAGACGGTAAAGAAGCTGTATCCATGTCCGGCAAAGACGGTGTAGGTCACATCGGTCTTAATGGTAAGGACGGCCGTAGTGCGGATATTACTGCTGAAAAAGGCGACCCTGATATCGAAGGTAACGAAATCACGCGTATTAAATACCAAGACGAAAATGGCAAAACTCACCAAGTGGCAACCAAAGACGATGGTATGAAATACGGTGGCGATAGCGGTGCCGTGATCAACAAAAAGCTTAATGAGCAAGTAAACGTAATCGGTGGCATTACTGATGCTAGCAAGTTGACTACTGAAGACAATTTAGGTGTCGTATCCGATGGTAGCAATAACCTCAAGGTTCGTATGGCAAAAGACTTAAAAGGTCTTGAGACAGTAACAACTAAAGATGCTGCAGGCAACACTACAGTTGTAAATGGCGGCGGCATGAAAATTACACCTGCTAGCGGTAACCCTGTGAGTCTAACTAAAGATGGTTTGGATAATGGTGGTAACAAGATTACGAATGTAGCTGCTGGTACAGCTCCAACTGATGTAGTCAATAAATCTCAATTGGATCAAGCTGCAGCTGCTGCGACTACGACGGTAACAGCGGGCGATAATATTAAGGTTACGCCAAGTGACAATCCGAATGGTTCCAAAAACTATGAAGTAAGTCTTAAAGACCAAGTAACATTGGGCTCCGATCCGAAGAAACAAATCGCTATCGATGGCAATGCAGGTACAATCAAAGCTGGCGACAAGGTTGAAATCGACGGCGATAAAGGGACTATTAACGTTGGTAAAGATGGTCAAGATGGCGTATCCATCACAGGCCCAGATGCGGCGAACGGCACAGATGGCAAGGTAGGCATTACTGGTAAAGACGGTAAAGAAGCTGTATCCATGTCCGGCAAAGACGGTGTAGGTCACATCGGTCTTAATGGTAAGGACGGCCGTAGTGCGGATATTACTGCTGAAAAAGGCGACCCTGATATCGAAGGCAACGAAATCACGCGTATTAAATACCAAGACGAAAATGGTAAAACACACCAAGTGGCAACCAAAGACGATGGTATGAAATACGGTGGCGATAGCGGTGCCGTAATCAACAAAAAGCTTAACGAACAAGTAAACGTTATCGGCGGTATTACTGATGCTAGTAAGTTGACTACAGAAGATAATTTAGGTGTTGTATCCGACGGTACTGGCAACCTCAAGGTTCGTATGGCTAAAGACTTGAAAGGTCTTGAAACAGTAACCACTAAGGACGCTGCGGGCAACACCACAGTTGTGAACGGTGGCGGTGTAACAATTACACCTGCTAGCGGTAATGCAGTAAGCCTTACTAAAGATGGCCTTAACAACGGTGGTAATACAATTACCAATGTTGCGGCTGGTGTAAACGGCACTGATGCGGTTAACGTAAATCAATTAAAAGGTGCAACAGATAAGATGGCGAATGCAATTAATGCTGTAGCGGGTGAAACACAACGTGTAGGCGCACATGCAGCGGCTATGGCTGCGTTGAAACCAATTCAATACGATCCATTGGAGCCAACTCAAGTAATGGCTGGTGTTGGTAATTACCGAGGTGAAACTGCGGCGGCGTTAGGTGTTGCACATTACTCTGCAGAAGATACTATGTTCCATTTGGGCGTATCTGTTGGTGGTCATCATAATATGGTGAATGCTGGTGTAACTCACAAATTCGGTAACTCCGATGCGAAGAAAGCGATTCCAGAACGTTATAAAGGTGGCCCTATCAGCTCTGTTTATGTGTTGCAAGATGAAGTAACAGCATTGAAAGCTGAAAATGCACGCATGCAAGAAAGCCTTAACGAATTGTCTTCAGTGAAGGCTGATAATGCACGCATGCAACAACGTATTGATGAATTATCCTCTGTGAAGGAAGATAATGAACAAATGAAGGCTCAAATTGCATTGTTGATGCAACAAGCAGGGCTTACAAAGTAAATTTGACTTGATTAAATGGGTTATTTAGTATACTCTAGTCATGTAAGAATCATGTAAGGAATATGAAAGCCGCCCTTCGGGGGGCGGCTCGTCATTAGGAGGATTTATGAAATTCAAAACATTTATGCCTGTATTGGCACTTGCTTGTGTATGCGCGGTAGGTCAAGCGGATGCGGCTCAAGATCGATTGATGATGCCAGAACAACCGGCTGAACCATTAAACGTAATTGAAGCGGAAGTAGCTGTTCCTGTACCTAGCGAAGAAGTTCGCGACGTTGTTAATGCTTTCACACAATTCCAATTGGACCAAAAGGGCAAACGTATCATGGATGATTCCCGCGTTATGACTGGTCAAGAGCGTTACCGTAACAATGTGTTGTACTACATGAACGTTCGCCGCAGCTGGTACATCGTGAGCCATCGTTATAAAAATGATAGCTATGGTCGTTTGGCGTTAGATCGTTTGTATAATGATTACAAACAGTTCTTTACAGAACATGCGACTGTATCTGAAGACGCTAAATTAGACTATGCGCAACAAATCATCGATATCTTGGATCGCAATACAGCCAATGTACATGATGATGAATTGCGTTTCTACATGAACGAAATGGTGATCTTCAGCTTGAATGAAGCTATGAAAGACGGCAATAATCGCGTGAAACCTGTGGATGAAAAAGCAGCTCCTGCGATGGACGAACTTCACACAGTGGATCTTCGTAAAGCGATTAATGCACCAACAATTCAATAATTTTAGATTATCCAATTATAAGAATTAAGTGTTGTTGTGTTGTATTGTATTTCTTATAATTGTATGACCGATAAAAAATATCGGGGTGTTGTTTGTATTAACAATACCCCGATATTTTTATGCATATAATTTTGCAATCAATGTGATTCGCTGACCTTGAATCACCTTATATGTAATTTTTTTTACGATGGCCGTAAAGTTGTGATGCAGAAATTGTAACTGATCGTTAGGTTGAACGTCCGCATCATATGTGAATACGCCTTCTTCCCCATTAAAGCGACCTTTGATTGTGAAAGTTTGATTATCTCGTGTAACTACGATATCTTCTTCGGTAACCGTATTTGGTTTATCTATATTTTGTTGTAAGATATTGAGTTCTGACATAGATTTCTTCCTCCTTTCTGCTTTCAGTATAACAATAAAAATTAAAAAACACATGGAGTAATCGTATAAATTGTTTTTATACACATATGCTCTATTTCTATAAAGCCTATAAAGCCCGCCGATACGCCTTTAGAGGGACTTGGAATAAAAAAAGGAATGAAGGCGATTTGAATTTCACCTGTCATTCCTTTTACTATATAATAAAATGCTACCTTTATTGATTGTGCAATAGTTAATTGGCTTAAGTAGGTATGTAGTAATTGTGTACGTACATTGAGTCAAAATGGCAGAAACACTGTACGATATCCATTTATGAAAAGATATCATTCTATTATATGATCTATCATAAATCAGAATGATGAAGAGAAAATAAATTGATTATATATGGTGTAATATTGGTACATAATTATGGAGCATATTAGTATTATTTATGAAAGTTGGTGAATAATAGTAAAAAAATACAGCATTTATGCAGAATATTCAGTATATTTAATTTTATCGAAATTATTAATAACTTAAACACAAAAGTTTTATGAAAATAAAATGAAAAAAAGTTTACTTTTCCCGTAATATGTGGTATTTTAGATATACACATTCAAGAATGTCGATGAATTCTCAATACATCATCGATACATCATTGTTATTTCATTAAATATGTAGATAGTTAGTTAGTAAGTTTTATAAGTTTTATAGGAGAAAGATTAATGAATCGAGTATTTAAAGTGATTTGGAATCGCACAAAGGGCTGCTATGTTGTTGTGGCAGAAACAGCAAAGAACATGACGAAACGTTCTTCTTTGTCGGTTGTATTCTCTAAAATGGTAGGTGCTACAGCAGTTGCCGTTATGCTGACAGGCGTTATGATGCCTACCGATGCCTTAGGGGCACCTATTACAAGAGGTAACGGTGCACAAGCTGAAAATGACGGTGGTATTGCTATCGGTGATAATACGGCATCTAAGGGTGACTATAGTATTTCAATCGGTACTAATGCATCTGTAGGTAGAGGTGATACTGATGAAGGTAAAACACAGAGCGGTATTGCTATCGGACAAGGTGCAACTGTAACTGTTGATGTTGCCAAAGGGGCAGATGTTCCAGCAGATCAAAGAACAGGTGGTATCGCCATCGGTCAAGGTGCAACGACCAAGGTTGTTAATGCAATTGCTGTTGGTTCCGGTACTAGTGCTGATGGTGCACAAGCTGTAACTATCGGTCATAACTCTCGTTCGATTACCAATAACAGTGTAGCATTAGGTAATGAAACACGCGTGGCATCTCTTAATGGTTTTGCTCTTGGTAATAATGCGCGTGCCGGCTATGATGAAACCAATAAATTGATAGGTCTTCCTAATGACCAAGCCTTCGGTTCCAATGCACGTGCTTATGGTGGTTCTTCCATGGCGTTCGGTAATGATGCGAAATCCAGTGGTGGTGGTGCGGTTTCTATAGGTAACGGTTCTCAATCTAGAGGTGATTGGGCGGTAGCTATCGGTAATGGCTCTAAAGCTTTGAAACAGGGCTCTTCTGCATTGGGGACGAATGCTACAACTAATAGCTCTCACTCTACTGCACTCGGTTGGGGTAGTACTACAAATGGCTACGCTGATATCGCGGCTGGTGATGGTTCTGTTGCATCTGGTGGTAATTCCCTAGCAATAGGTGTGCAATCTTCTACATCTACTGGTGCGGTAGGTGCTGTAGCATTAGGTTTAAGCAGTAAAGCTGAGCAAACAAACTCTATGGCATTAGGTGTATCTGCTAATGCTGCACATGAACGTTCCGTTGCACTAGGTGCTAACTCCAAGACTGATGCTACAGTAAGCACACCAAATCAATTGGTAAATGGTTTATGGTATAAAAACTATGCCGGCGGTTCTGCTGATTCCACAATCAGTGTAGGTAGTGATACGGTAAAACGTACCATTACAAATGTAGCTGCCGGTCGTGTGAATGCACAATCTACAGATGCAATCAACGGTAGCCAATTATATGGTGTTGCTAATACTTTAGGTAATTTGGCAAGTACTACAAAAGGCATTTTAGGTGGCAATGCAGCGCTTGACCCTGATACGGGTAACTTGTCGATGAGCAATATCGGTAACACAGGTAAAGGCACGATTCACGATGCTATTAAATTCAATAAAGACACAATAGATAAAGGCCTTAACTTTGATGCTAATACAGGTGGCACGAAAAATAATCTATTAGGTTCTAAAGTTACCATCAAAGGTGACGGCAACAATATTAATGCCGCAATTACACAAGCTAATGGTGATACAACTATTAATATGACTTTGGGTAACACCGTTACAATAGGTGCAGCGAACCCTGTAACGATTAATGGTACTACAGGCCATGTAACAGGCCTTCAAAATAAAGACTGGAATGTAGATAATCCTGTAGCTGTATCCGGCCGTGCTGCGACAGAAGATCAGTTGAAAAAGGTAAACGATAAAGTTAATACCAATAAAGCTGCCATCGATAAAAATGCTGGAGATATCAATACTAACAAGCAAAATATCACAAAAAATGCTGGCGACATTGCGAATAACAAAACTGATATCGCTAAAAATAAGCAAGATATTTCCACTATTAACACAAAGATTAATAAAGGCTTGAACTTTGCTGGCGACACAGGCACTGTAAGTAATCGACAATTAGGTGATACTGTAACTGTTAAAGGCGGTGCTACAGGCACATTGTCTGACGGTAATATCGGTGTTGTATCCGATGGTAATGGCACATTGAATGTGAAATTAGCTAAAACATTGACAGGCTTAGATAGCGTTACAGCTGGTAATACTAAGATTGATAATGGTGGCTTGACCGTAGGTGGTAAGAACTATGTATCTACAACAGGTCTCAATGCGAATAATCAAAAGATTACTAATGTTGCAGATGGTAGTAGCACTAATGATGCAGTTAACTATGGACAATTACAAGCTGCTATCGGCGGTACAGCCAAAGCATCCACTGTAAAAGCAAAGGATGCGAATGTAACTGTAACAGAAAGTACAAACGCAGCAGGCGGTAAGGAATATACTGTTGGTTTAGGTAATAAAATTACCGTAGGTACTGCAAACCCTGTAACTGTAGACGGTGATGCTGGTCATGTAACAGGCCTTACAAATACAGATTGGAATGTAGATAATCCTGTGGCTGTATCCGGTCGCGGTGCTACAGAAGATCAGTTGAAAAAGGTTAATGATAAAGTTAACACTAATAAAACTGCTATTGATAAAGGTTTGAACTTTGATGGTGACTCCGGTGCAGTTATCAATAAAAAATTAGGTGAAAAACTGTCTGTCAAAGGCGGTGCAACAGGCACATTATCCGACGGTAATATCGGTGTTGAATCTGATGGCAATGGCACATTGAATGTGAAATTAGCTAAAACATTGACTGGCTTGGAAAGCGTTACAGCTGGTGGTACTACTATCAACAACGGCGGTTTGACCGTAGGTGGTAAGAATTATGTATCTCCAACAGGTCTCAATGCGAATAATCAAAAGATTACTAATGTTGCTGATGGTACTGTAGGCGCAGGCAGTAAGGACGCTGTAAACGGCGGTCAATTGCACGATGCTAAAAACGAATTAAATACTAATATCAGTAATGCCAAAACAGAACTTATCAACAAGGGCCTTCGTTTCAACGCTGATAACAACGATGAAAAAACGAACAAACTTGGTTCTAAAGTAACAGTAAATGGTGATGGTAATATCACTACTGAAATTACGCAAACCGGCGATGATACTACAATCGGCGTTAAATTGAACAAAAATCTTAATGTTCAAACATTGACAGCTACAGATACTGTGAAAGCCGGCGGTGTAACAATGGGTAAACACGCTGATTCTAACAACTATGTAACTGGTCTTGATAATAAAGATTGGGATGTGAATACAACTAATCCTGTAAGCGGTCGCGCTGCTACAGAAGATCAATTGAAAAAGATTAGTGATGTTGTTAAGAACCAAGGTGCTGCTGCTACAGATTACCGTTTGGTGAAAAATGCTGCTGCTGCAGATGGTGCTTATACAGTTGATTCTAACGGTGATGTTGACTTGACTGTAGAAGATAAAAACCATGCAGGTACAAAAGAGACTGTTAAGATTAAGGACGTTGCGTCTAAATCTAGCCTCGACAAATTAAATGATCGTGCTGTTAAGTATGATTTGGATCCTGCTGGCAGTCCAGATTACACAAAAGTAACTTATGAAGGTCCTACCTATGGTAATAAAACTGGTGGTACTCACGTAACAAATGTGGCGTATGCAACAGGCAACGATGGTAGCGAAGCGGTTAATGTGGATTACTTGAAAGATAGAATCAAAGATAGCGAAGACGCATTAACTAATAAAGGTTTAAAATTCGACGCTAACAGTGGCGGCGTAAAAACTAATAAACTTGGCTCTACGGTTACTGTTAAGGGTGAAGGTGCTGATGCTGATGCTAACTACAGCGGTGAAAACCTTAAAACTTTCATCACACAAGATCAAGATGGTAACACAACTATCGATGTGAAGATGAACAAAAACCTCAAAGCTAATAGTGTGGCTATTGCTGGTAAAAACGGTCAAGACGGCGTTACACTTAAAGGTGGCGACGCTAAAAACGGTGTAGATGGCACAAGCATTAATCGTTTAGTGACTGAAGATAAAGACGGCAATACACATACGCTTGCAACCCTTGATGATGGTATGATGTATGGCGGCGATACAGGTAATGTAATTAAAAAGAAACTTAACAATCAAGTGAATGTTAAGGGCGGTATCTCCGATGAAAGCAAATTAGCTACTGAAGACAACATCGGTGTTGTTTCTGACGGTTCCGATACATTGAAATTGCGCTTGGCGAAAGAATTGAGAGGTTTGACATCTGCTACTTTCACAAACGGCGGCAATAATACTGTTATCAATGGTGATGGTATGACCATCAATCGTGCTGGTGGTGATGCAGTAAGTCTTACAAAAGACGGCTTAAATAACGGCGGTAACAAGATTACGAATGTTGCTGATGGTACGGACCCTAACGATGCAGTTAATAAATCTCAATTGGATAAAGCTACAGCAGCTGCATCTACAACGGTATCGGCAGGTAATAATATTACTGTGACACCTAGCACCAATGCGAATGGTTCCAAGAACTATGAAGTAGGTCTTAAAGATCAAGTGACATTGGGCTCTGATGCTACGAAACAAATCGCAATGGATGGTACTACAGGTACTATCAAGGCTGGTGATAAAGTTACAATCGACGGCAACAAAGGTACTATTAAAGCTGGCAATGTAACACAATTGACGGTGAAAACGGTACCATTAAAGCTGGCGATAAGGTAACTATCGACGGTAAAGATGGTAAGATTGCAGCAGGCAAGGTATCTGTTGATGGTAAAGACGGTTATGTGACAGGTCTAGAAAACAAAGATTGGGATCCTGACAATATCACAAGCGGTCGTGCTGCTACAGAAGATCAATTGCAAAAATCTCACAAATCCTTAGATAACAAGATTAATAACCTAGGTGATGAAATCACGAAAAAAGGTATGAATTTTGCTGGTAATACAGGTGAATTCCACCGTGATTTAGGCCAAAAGGTTACTATCAAAGGTGAAGGTACAGAGTCTGACGATAAATACTCCGGCGAAAATATTAAAACAGTAGCCGACCAAGATGGTAATGTTAATATCAAGATGGCGAAGAACCTTAAGACTGACAGCTTAACTACTGATAAAGTGAAAGTTGGCAAAAACGGTCAAGACGGCGTATCCATTACAGGTCCTAATGGTGCTGACGGTACAGACGGCAAAGTAGGTATCACAGGCAAAGACGGTAAAGATGCTGTATCCATGTCCGGTAAAGACGGTGTTGGTCATATCGGTTTAACTGGTAAAGACGGCCGTAATGCGGATATTACTGTTGATAAAGGTGATCCAGACTTAGACGGTAACAACATCACTCGTATTAAGTACCAAGACGAAAATGGTAAGACCCACCAAGTGGCAACTAAAGACGATGGTATGAAATATGGTGGCGATAGCGGTTCCGTAATCAAGAAAAAGCTTAACGAACAAGTTAATGTAGTGGGTGGCATTACTGATGCTAACAAGTTGACTACAGAAGACAATTTAGGTGTCGTATCCGATGGTACTGGCAACCTTAAGGTTCGTATGGCGAAAGACTTGAAAGGTCTTGAAACAGTAACCACTAAGGATGCTGCAGGTAATACTACAGTTATGAATGGTGGCGGTGTAACAATTACACCTGCTAGCGGTAATGCTGTAAGCCTTACTAAAGATGGCCTCAACAACGGCGGTAATACAATTACCAATGTAGGCCCTGGTGTAAACGGCACTGATGCAGTTAACGTAAATCAATTGAAAGGTGCTACAGATGGGTTAGCTAATGCTATTAACTCCGTAGCGGGCGAAACACAACGTGTAGGCGCACATGCAGCGGCTATGTCTGCATTGAAACCTATTCAATATGATCCATTGGAACCAACTCAAGTAATGGCTGGTATCGGTAATTATAGAGGTGAAACTGCGGCGGCTCTTGGCGTTGCACATTACACAGCAGAAGATACAATGTTCCATGTAGGCGTATCTGTTGGTAGCCACCATAACATGGTAAATGCTGGTGTAACTCGTAAATTCGGTACTTCCGATGCGAAGAAAGCAGTTCCTGAACGTTATAAAGGTGGTCCTATCAGCTCCATGTACGTAATGCAAGATGAAATGACTGCTTTGAAAGCTAAGTACGAAAAAGTACAACGCGACAATGAAGAAATGAGAGCACAAATTGCATTATTGATGCAACAAGCGGGCTTGAAATAATATGAAATAACATATTGATACGGCAGTGCTTATAAAAGGCGCCAAAAGCGAAATGCTTTTGGCGCCTTTTTTTATACAAAAAAATAGTTTAAATGGCTGTTATAAACATATATATGTCATGGTTAACTTGTAATGTAATTAAAATAGGTGAGTAATAATTGGATCATAATAGTTTACTAAGGTGAAATACATTTTTTTCATGAAGTTAATTTTATGCGAAAAAATTAGTACATTTAGCATATTCATAAGGTATATGACGGGGTTTTTGTATATTCATAAATATTTATGATTTAGAAGTGAGTGTAGAGTGAAAATTTTTTTACTTTTAGTATAGAATATGATATGTTTAATATGATATGCATCGGTAAATAGCCATATATTAACTGTATTTTTACTTTTTAAAATAGTTATAAAATATTTTATTATATTCATATAATTTGATAGTTTTATGCAAGGAGTAAGACGAGATGAACCGAATTTTTAAAGTAATCTGGAGTCGTACAAAGGGATGTTATGTCGTTGTGGCTGAAACAGCGAAAAATATGTCGAAACGATCGACAATGACATCGGTATTTGCCAAGATGTCTGGGTCTGTAATTGCTACGGCTTTATTTATGTCCATGATGTCTCCAATGATCGTGCATGGGAGTACTATTGTACAAGGGGCCGGTGCTCAGGCTAAAAATGGCACTGTAGCGATAGGTGACAATAGTACAGCAATGGCAGATAACAGTGTGGCACTGGGCACAGGTGCTACTGTTACAAAAACTAATAGGGCTAATGTTGGTAATGTGCAAGGCATTGCAATCGGAAGAAATGCAACCGTTGAAGTCAATAATGGTGTTGCCATTGGTAATTTGACAAAAGTAGCTTCTTTAAATGGCTTTGCCCTTGGTAATACATCTTGGGCCGGATATGATGAGGCCGGTAACTATGTAGGTGCCGATAACGATCAGGCATTTGGTACTAATGCCAGAGCTTGGGGTGGATCCTCTATGGCCTTTGGTAATAATGCTAAAGCTGCTGCCGGTGGTGCCGTTGCAATGGGTAACGGGTCGCAGGCAAGAGGTAAATGGGCCGTTGCAATCGGTAATAATGCACAAGCTAAGGGAGAAGGGTCCAGAGCTCTTGGTGTAAACTCCTATGCAGTAGGACTCAACTCCATTGCAATGGGCTGGGAAAGTAATGCCCGTGAGGATTCTTCTATAGCTATTGGTACAGATTCTGACTCAGTTCAGAAAAATAGTATTGCCATCGGTAATCGTGCAGTTAGCTATGCAGAGGATAGCGTTACACTTGGTAGAAATACAACAGTAGGGAAAAATCATATTCGTTCTGTTGCATTAGGTGCAAATTCTGCAACTGCGGATACTCATAGTACACCGAATCAACTTGTAAATGGTTTGTGGTATAAGAATTTAGCGGGGGGAACGGCAGATTCTACCCTAAGTATCGGTAATGATACGGTAAAACGTACGATTACAAATGTGGCAGCAGGGCGTATGAATCCCTCGTCTACAGATGCTATTAATGGTAGTCAACTATATGCCGTAGCAAATAGCTTGGGCAATTTAGCCACTACTACTAAAAATATCCTTGGTGGTAATGCAGCGCTCGATCCTGATACCGGTAAATTAACGATGAGCGATATCGGTTTTACAGGTAAAAGCACGATTCACGATGCTATTAGATATAATAAAGATAATATCGATAAAGGATTGTTCTTTTATGGTGATAACTTTGTTCAGAACCAAGTAAAATTAGGTGACACAGTAAGAATAAAAGGTGGCGCTAGCGGTGCTTTGGCTGACAACAATATTGGGGTTCAAGCAGACGGAAATGGCACACTAAATGTGAAATTGGCTAAAAAATTAACTGGTTTGGATAGCGTAACAGCAGGAACTGCTACGATTGATAATAAAGGGGTGTCTGTAGGCGGTAAACTCTATGTGTCAACAGGTGGTCTTAATGCCAATAATCAACAGCTTAGAGGTGTTGCAGATGGTACCGGTAGTCAGGATGCAGTTAACTATGGACAGTTACAGCGTGCAATTAACGGTACCGCTAAAGAAGCCATAGTAAAAGCAAAAGATGATGATAATATTACAGTAAGAGAAAAGTCAACGGCGAAAGGCGGTACAGAGTATACTGTCGGCTTAAACTATAAGATTACTGTAGGGAAAGGGGACGCCTCTCATCCTATAACCATAGATAGTGGGACAGGGACGATAACAGGGCTTACCAATACATCATGGAATGTAAATAATCCAGCACCCGTTACAGGGCGTGCCGCTACGGAAAATCAGTTAAAATGGGTTAACGATAAAGTTAATAGTAATAAATCATCAATTGATACTAATGCACATAATATTAGCAACAATAGCCAGAGCATCAATAAGAATAAACAAGATATTGCTACTATTAACACCGCCCTTGATAAAGGTATTAGCTTCGCCGGTGACAATGGGCCTGTAAGCAACAGAAAATTAGGTGAAACAGTAAAAATAAAAGGTGATTACGTAGGTTCTGTATCTGATTATAATATCAATGTCCAATCAGATGGTAATGGCACATTAAATGTGAAATTGGCAAAATCTTTGAACGGATTGGACAGTGTAACAGCCAGTGGTACGGTTATTAATGCTGGCGGTTTGACTGTTGGTGGCAGAAACTATGTAACACCAACAGGCATTAATGCTAATAATCAAAAAATTACTGGTGTTGCTACTGGTACATCGTATAGTGATGCGGTCAATTATGGTCAACTACAAGATGCTATTAACCGTACTGCTAAGGCATCTTCTGTGAAAGCAAAAGATACTAGTGTAACAGTAACGGAAGGTACTAATGCAGAAGGTGGCAAGGAATATACTGTCGGCTTAGGCAATAAAATTACTGTAGGTGGACCTCGTCCTGTAACCGTAGACGGAACTACAGGTTACGTAACAGGTCTTACGAATACTGGCTGGGATGTTAATAATCCGCAAGCCGTAACTGGTCGTGCCGCAACAGAAAGTCAATTGCAGCTTGTTAATACGCAAGTTAATACAAACAAGACTAATATTGCTAAGAATACTGCTGATATTAATCAGAACAAACAAGATATTGCAACGAACAAGCAAGATATTGCGACAAATAAAAGTGCTATTTCTTCAATCAATTCAACAATTGAAAAGGGGTTGAATTTTGGTGGTGATAGCGGGGCAGTTTTCAAGAAACAATTAGGTGAAACACTAACTATTAAGGGTGGTGCCCCTACTACGAAGTTAACAGACAATAATATCGGTGTCGTATCTGACGGCAGCACATTAAATGTGAAGCTGGCAAAAACATTAACGGGGTTGACCAGTGTGACTGCAAGTGGTACGACTATCAATGGTGCTGGTTTGACTGTAGGTGGCAAAAACTATGTGTCTTCAACAGGTATCAATGCTAATAATCAAAAGATTACCGGTGTTGCTAATGGTACAGCGCCTGATGATGCGGTTAACTTCAGTCAATTGCAAAATGCTATTGGTGGTACTGCTAAGGCCACTACGGTAAAAGGGAAAGATGCGAATGTAACCGTAACAGAAGGTACCAATGCAAATGGTGGTAAGGAATTCACTGTTGGATTGGGTAATAAACTTGCGGTAGGTACGGCACATCCTGTAACTGTGGATGGAACTGCTGGAACTGTAACAGGTCTCACGAATACAGCTTGGAATGTAAATAATCCACAAGCCGTAACCGGTCGTGCTGCAACGGAAGATCAGTTAAAAACTGTTAATACGCAAGTTAATACAAATAAGGATAAAATAGCTCAAAACACAACTGACATTGCTCAAAATACCACTGATATCGGTAAAAATAAGACTGATATTGCACAAAACAAGCAAAATATTACTCAGAACACACAAGATATTGCGACCAATAAAAATGCTATCTCTACAATCAATACAACTATTGCTAAAGGTCTTAACTTTGATGGAGACAGCGGTGCTGCAATCAAAAAACAGTTGGGCGATAAGCTTAGCATCAAAGGTGGTGCCGCAGCTGCGAATTTGACGGACAATAATATCGGTGTCGTATCTGATGGCAGCACATTAAATGTGAAACTAGCTAAGACATTAACCGGTTTGGATAGCGTAACGGCTGGGGGTACAACTATCAATAGTAGTGGTTTGACTGTAGGCGGTAAGACCTATGTAACTCCGAACGGCATCAATGCGAATGACAAGAAAATAACTAATGTTGCTGATGGTGAAGTGGCGGCTAATTCCAAAGAGGCAGTTAACGGCGGTCAACTTCATGCGGCTAAAACCGAATTAAATAACAACATTAATAATGCTAAGACTGAATTAAACAAGAATATCGGTGATGCCAAAACTGAACTCAATAAAAATATTAATGACGCTAAAACTGAACTGAACGGCAATATAGATAATGCTAAAACAGAGCTAAACAATAATATAGCCACAGCGAAGAATGATGTGATTAATACAGGCCTCAAGTTCGATGCGGATACAGGCGGTGTTAAGACCAATAAACTGGGTTCCAAGGTAACGGTAAATGGCGATGATAATATCACAACAGAAATCAGTCAAACTGGTGATGATACTAAGATCGGTCTTAAATTAAAGAAAGATCTTAATGTTACTACTATTACTGCTGCTGATACTGTGAAAGCTGGCACTGTGACTATGGGCAAACAAGCTGGTGGTGCAGGCGGTGCAAACGGTAACTTTGTAACAGGACTCGATAATAAGTCTTGGAACGCGGATAATCCTCAAGCCGTAAGTGGTCGTGCTGCAACGGAAGATCAGTTGAAATCTGTTAATGATAAGGTCAATACAAATGTAACTAATATCAATAAAGGATTAAACTTTAACGGCGATAGCGGTGCTACGATTAATAAAAAATTAGGCGACACTGTTACCATTAAAGGTGGTGCTACGGCAGATCTTACGGATAATAATATCGGTGTCGTGTCTGATGGTAGCACATTAAATGTGAAACTAGCTAAAACATTAACTGGTTTGGATAGCGTAACAGCTGGCGGAACAACCATCAATAGTAGCGGTTTGACTGTAGGCGGCAAGACCTATGTAACGCCGAGCGGTATCAATGCTAATAATCAAAAGATTACCGGTTTAGCAAAAGGCACAGACCCTACTGATGCGGTTAACTTCAGTCAGTTGCAGGATGCTATCGGTGGGACTGCTAAGGCAAGTACTGTGAAAGCTAAAAATAGCAATATCACTGTAGATGAAGGTACAAATGCAGCCGGTGGCAAGGAATTTACAATCGGACTAGGCGATAAAATCACCTTAGGAACTACTAATCCTGTATCTGTGGATGGTACTGCAGGCACGGTAACTGGCCTTACCAATACTGCTTGGGATGTAAATAATCCACAAGCCGTAACCGGTCGTGCTGCAACGGAAGATCAGTTGAAAGCTGTTAATACGCAAGTTAATACAAATAAGGATAAAATAGCTCAAAACACAACTGATATTGCACAAAATACGACTGACATCGGCAAGAATAAACAAGATATAACTAAGAACAAGGCTGATATTGCTCAAAACACACAAGATATTACGACCAATAGAAATGCCATTTCTACCATCAATACAACTATCGCTAAAGGTCTTAATTTTGATGGAGATAGCGGCGCTGTAATTAACAAACAGTTGGGTGATAAGCTTAGCATCAAGGGCGGTGCAGCGGCTGCTAACTTGACGGACAATAATATTGGTGTCGTATCTGATGGCAGTACGTTAAACGTGAAGTTAGCAAAAACATTAACCGGTTTGGACAGTGTAACAGCTGGTGGCACAATCATCAATAGTGGTGGTTTGACCGTAGGCAATAAGACCTATGTATCTCCAAACGGCATCAATGCGAACGACCAAAAGATTACTAATGTTGCTGATGGTAATATTGCTGCTAATTCCAAAGATGCGGTGAACGGCGGTCAATTGCATGACACTAAAACTGAGCTCAACAAAAAAATTGGTGACACTAAAACCGAACTCAATAATAATATTAATGATGCTAAGACTGAGCTTACCAATAAAGGCCTTCGTTTTGACGCAGACAATAACGATGAAAAAACGAATAAACTAGGCTCCAAGGTAACAGTAAACGGCGACGACAATATTACGACGGAAATCAGTCAAACTGGTGAAGATACAAAGATCGGTTTTAAATTGAAGAAAGATCTTAATGTTACATCTGTTACGGCTACGGAAACTGTGAAAGCCGGCACGGTAACTATGGGTAAACAATCCGATGGTGCAAGCCCTGCTAATATGGGCAACTACGTAACTGGTCTTGATAATCAGGCATGGAGCGTAACTAATCCGACTGCTGTTAGTGGACGTGCTGCAACAGAAGATCAATTGAAGACAGTTACTGAAGCTATCAAAACTCAAGGCGCTAATGCAACGGACTTTAGTCTCGTTGCGAATCCTACGGCAGGTTCCAATGGTGACTATACTGTAGCTGCCAACGGTGACGTAGCATTGACAGTACAAGATAAGAACCATCCGGATCAAACAAAAACCGTAACGATTAAAGATGTGGCATCTAAATCTGAAGTGGATAAAGGCTTGAACTTTGACGGTGACTCTGGTACGACTATCAACAAGAAGCTAGGTGGTACTGTTGCCATCAAAGGCGGAGCTGCGGCTGCAGATCTAACAGATAATAATATTGGCGTTGTATCTGACGGTACAGGCACATTGAACGTGAAGTTGGCTAAAACATTGACTGGTTTGGACAGTGTGACAGCTGGCGGTACAACCATTAATAGTGGTGGTTTGACCGTAGGCAATAAGACCTATGTATCTCCAAACGGTATCAATGCGAACGACCAAAAGATTACCAATGTTGCTGATGGTAATATTGCTGCTAATTCCAAAGATGCGGTTAACGGCGGTCAATTACATAACGCTAAAACTGAGTTAAATAAAAATATTAATGATGCTAAGACTGAATTGACCAATAAAGGCCTTCGTTTTAATGCGGATAATGACGATGAAAAAACGAATAAGCTAGGATCCAAGGTAACCGTAAACGGCGACGACAATATTACGACGGAAATCACGCAAACCGGTGACGATACGAAGATCGGTCTTAAATTGAAGAAAGACCTTAACGTTACCACTGTTACGGCAGCGGAAACTGTGAAAGCTGGCACTGTAACTATGGGTAAACAATCCGATGGTGCAACTCCTGCTAATATGGGCAACTATGTAACTGGTCTTGATAATAAGGATTGGAGTATTGATAACCCTACAATTGCATCTGGCCGTGCAGCAACGGAAGACCAGTTGAAAACAGTTAGTGACGAAGTTAAGAAACAAGGCGCTAGTGCAACGGACTTCAGTCTTGTTGCTAATCCTGCGACAGGCTCCAATGGTGACTACACTGTAGATGCTAACGGTGACGTAGCATTGACCGTACAGGATAAGAACCATCCGGCTCAAACAAAAACCGTAACGATTAAAGATGTGGCGTCAAAATCCGAAGTGGATAAAGGCTTGAACTTTGATGGTGATTCCGGCACGACTATTAACAAGAAGCTAGGTGATACTGTTGCCATTAAAGGCGGAGCTACGGCTACAGATTTAACGGATAATAATATTGGCGTTGTATCTGATGGCACAGGCACACTAAATGTGAAGTTAGCTAAAACATTGACTGGTTTAGACAGCGTAACAGCTGGTGGTACAACCATTAATAGTGGTGGTTTAACAGTAGGCAATAAGACTTATGTATCTCCAAATGGCATCAATGCAAACGACCAAAAGATTACCAATGTTGCTGATGGTAATATTGCTGCTAATTCTAAAGATGCGGTTAACGGCGGTCAATTGCATGACGCTAAATCTGAGTTAAATAAAAACATTAGTGATGCTAAGACCGAGTTGAATAAAAATATTGGTGATACCAAAACTGAACTCAACAATAATATTAATGACGCTAAGACTGAACTGACCAATAAAGGCCTTCGTTTTGATGCGGATAATAACGATGAAAAAACGAACAAGCTAGGCTCTAAGGTAACAGTAAACGGTGATGATAACATCACCACAGAAATTACGCAAACTGGTGACGATACGAAGATTGGCCTTAAATTGAAGAAAGACCTTAACGTTACCACTGTTACGGCAGCGGAAACTGTGAAAGCTGGCACTGTAACCATGGGTAAACAGTCCGATGGTGCAAGCCCTGCTAATATGGGTAACTACGTAACAGGTCTTGATAATAAGACTTGGGATGCAAGTAATGTCGTATCCGGTCGTGCTGCAACAGAGGACCAATTGAAACAAGCTTTGGCAGGTCAAACTGATACAGGCCTTAAATTCAATGCCAATGTAGGCGGTGTACAAACTAATAAATTAGGCTCTACTGTCACTGTTCAAGGTGAAGGTAAAGCTGCTGATACCGACTATAGTGGTGACAATATTAAGACTTTCATCAAACAAGATGCAGCAACAGGTAACACGACTATCGATGTGAAGATGAACAAAAATCTTAAGGCTGAATCCGTGAAAGTCGGTAAAGACGGTAAGGACGGCGTATCTCTTACAGGTCCAGATGCGGCGAATGGCAGCGACGGTAAGGTAGCTGTTACAGATAAAAACGGCAAGGATGCTGTGTCCATGTCCGGTAAAGACGGTGTTGGTCACATCGGATTAAGCGGTAAAGACGGTAAAAGTGCGGATATTACTGCTGAAAAAGGTGCTGCTAATCTCAATGGAAATGAAATTACTCGCATTAAATACAAAGATGAAAATGGCACAACCCATGAAGTGGCAACCAAAGATGATGGCATGGCATATGGTGGCGACTCTGGTACTACCATCAAGAAGAAACTTAATGAACAATTGGACATTAAGGGTGGTGTCACCAATGAATCTGAGTTGACCGAAAATAATATTGGTGTTATTAGTAAAAATAATATCCTTAATGTTCGTTTGGCAAAAAATCTGAAAGGTTTAGATTCCATAACTTTCAACAATGGTACTGATGGTGTAAACGGTAAAACCGTTGTAAATGGTGAAGGTATGACCATTCAAGATAAGGATGGCAATCCGTTGACTGCTGTTACAAAAGACGGCGTAAAGATTACCAACGGTCCATCCATGACGAAAGATGGTATTGATGCAGCCGGCAATAAGATTACTAATGTAGCTGACGGGACAAATCCTAAGGATGCGGTTAATAAATCTCAATTGGATAAAGCCGCAGCAGCTGCTACTACAACAATAACGGCAGGTAATAATGTCCAAGTAGATAAGACCACTAATGCGGACGGTTCTACAAATTACAAAGTGGGACTCAAAGACCAAATAACAATGGGAACTGATGCTACGAAACAAATTGCGATGGATGGTACAACAGGTACTATTAAAGCCGGTGACAAAATTACAATCGACGGCAATAAAGGCACCATTAAAGCAGGTGATAAAGTTGAAATCGATGGTGATAAGGGCACAATCAAGGCCGGCAATGTTGCAATCGACGGTACAAACGGTACGATTAAGGCCGGAGATAAGGTAACTATCGACGGTAAAGATGGTAAGATTGCAGCAGGTAAAGTATCTGTTGATGGCAAGGACGGTCATGTGACAGGTTTGGAAAACAAAGATTGGGATCCTAACAATATCACAAGCGGTCGTGCTGCTACAGAAGATCAATTGCAGAAGTCCCATAAAGCCTTGGATAATAAGATTAATAACTTAGGTGATGACATTACGAAGAAAGGCATGGATTTTGCCGGTAATACAGGTGATTTCCACCGTGATTTAGGTCAAAAGGTTACCATCAAAGGTGAAGGTCAAGGGGCTGATAGTGACTATTCTGGCGAAAATATTAAAACGGTAGCCGAAAATGGTAATGTTACTATTAAAATGGCTAAGAATCTTAAGACCGATAGTATTACTACCAAAACAGTTACTGCTGATACGGTCAATACTGATAAGGTGAAAGTCGGCAAAAATGGTCAAGATGGCGTTTCCATTACAGGTCCAGACGCTGCGAATGGCACAGACGGAAAAGTAGCTGTTACAGGTAAAGACGGTAAAGATGCTGTATCTATGTCCGGTAAAGACGGCGTTGGTCACATCGGTTTAACTGGCAAAGATGGTCGTAATGCGGATATTACCGCTGATAAGGGCGATTCTGATCTCGGAGGCAATGCTATTACTCGTATTAAGTACCAAGATGAACAGGGCAAGACACATCAAGTGGCAACCAAAGACGATGGTATGAAATACGGTGGCGATTCTGGTAATGTGATTAACAAAAAGCTTAACGAACAGGTAAACGTAGTCGGTGGTATTACTGATGCTAGCAAGTTGACGGCCGAAGATAATTTAGGCGTCGTATCTGACGGCACTAATCTTAAAGTTCGTATGGCGAAAGATTTGAAAGGTCTTACGTCAGTAACGACTAAGGATGCTGGAGGTAACTCTACGGTTGTGAACGGCAGTGGCGTAACCATTACTCCTACTAGTGGTAACACCGTAAGCCTTACTAAAGATGGATTGAATAACGGTGGTAAAACAATTAGCAATGTAGGTCCTGGTGTAAACGGAACGGATGCGGTTAACGTAAATCAATTGAAGGGAGTTACGGAGGGAATAGCTAATGCTATTAATTCTGTGGCGGGCGAAACGCAACGTGTAGGTGCTCATGCGGCAGCTATGTCTGCGTTGAAACCGATCCAATACGATCCGTTAGAACCAACTCAAGTGATGGCTGGTATCGGCAATTACAGAGGTGAAACCGCAGCAGCGTTAGGTGTTGCTCACTACACATCGGAAGACACAATGTTCCATGCAGGCGTATCTGTTGGTAGTCGTCATAATATGGTGAATGCCGGTGTAACTCGTAAATTTGGTTCTTCTGATGAGAAGAAGGCTATTCCTGAACGATACAAGGGCGGCCCTATCAGCTCTATGTACGTAATGCAGGATGAAATGACTGCTTTGAAAGCTGAAAATGCACGCATGAAAGCGCAGGATGAGAAATTAACTGCAGACTATGCGGCATTGAAAGAAGACAACCTTCGTCTACAGAAAGATAACGAAGAAACTAAGCGACAATTAGCTCTTATTATGAGTCGTTTAGGCATGTAAATCATATAGATTTCATTTTATATTCATGTGGTAAAATCTGTTAATGTACCAGAAAATACCCATGAAGATTAGATGATTTTAACCCTATATGGTATATAAAATGAAAGAACGAAAGTCTACTGTGAAAAGACTTTCGTTCTTTTTTTGTATTTAACTTCACAAACCTTTCATAATAGTGTATAATACAGAACATATAATTTTAATCGAAAATTATGAATATGATTAATTTACTATAAAATCATTAGTTTTAGATTATAAGTGTTGTTTGGCCCATTGTAGCAAGGGTTTTTATGATTGAAAATATATTTAAATGAGTAAGAAAATCAATTTTTAAAAGAAGTTTAAAGTTCTGAAAATAAATGAGCGAAATGTGAAAAAAATATATTTACATTCATAAACTAATCTGATATTTTATATGTATAGTAATTAAATTTTTGATGAAAATTTTATTATTTTTAGTGTTTTAGTGTTGGTTTTAGAATCCCTTATAAAACTGTGTGAAAGGTAGGTACTACTAAATGAATCGTATTTATAGGGTAATTTGGAGTCAGGTACGGGGCGCATATGTCGTTGTATCTGAAATCGCAAAAAGCCATACTCGTGGCTCCAAAAGCTTTGTTAGTAATTCCGCTAAAGCTTCGGTAAAAGTTGGCTTGGCGGCTATGGTTTTAACCTGCGGTAGTGGGTTGATTTCGGGTGTTGATGCAGCGCCTAACAGAGGCCTTTCTTTGGCTCCTGGTGAAGGCCCTAGTGATGGTGGGTTTACGTATTTATATCCTAGCCAAAATTCTCCTTATATTCAGATGTATGATTACAAAACACCAGGGAATCCAGGACTAGGAAATTTATATACAAATAATAAGGTGTTTGGTATCCAAATCGGTAACAATGCGAATGCTCGTGCTAATGATGGCTCCGTGTCTGGTATTTCTATCGGTGACTATTCCCAATCTCGTGCGTTGGGTATCGGTTTAGGCCACTATGCTCAATCTGAACAAATCGGTGCTATTGCTGTTGGTTCTGCTGCGAAGGCAAAAGGCTTTAACTCCTTGGCGATGATGCGTCAAGCCTATGCAGGTGAACAATATGCGGCAGCTATTGGTACGGCAGCATCCGCACAAGGTAAAGCGAGCTTGGCTATGGGCCACTCCGCATTAGCAACAGGTGATCAATCCATTGCTATCGGTTCTGCAAATCCTGATCCATTAACAGATGCAAAAGGTACACCGTACACAGCATATGACGGAACTACTAATACTCAAGCTAATGCAGCTCGTGCTATTGCTATCGGTCAAGGTGCTAAATCAAATACTGATGATAGTATAGCTATGGGTACAGGTGCTAATGTAGCGGCAGGTAGAAATTATAAAGGTGAAAACTTTACTCATGGCATAGCTATCGGCAGTAATGCCCTTTCTCAGGGAATACAAGGTGTAGCTATCGGTAACGGTGCAGCACATTATCGTGATAATGCGGTTGCTCTTGGTAACAATGCGCAAACTCGTGCGAAAGATGGCATCGCTATTGGTAATAATGCTGAATCCGGCATTCAAAATGACCCAACTTATAAAGTAAATAACTCCGTTGCTGTAGGTAACTCTGCACGTGCTCATGGTGGTTCTGGTGTTGCTCTTGGTAATGATACATATGCATTGGGCGGATCTTCTGTGGCTGCAGGTAATGCGGCATGGGCATTAGGTGAACGTTCCACAGCTATCGGTAACAATGCTCATTCTGAAGGTTACGGCTCTATTGCTATGGGTCGTGAAGCGAGTGCTTTGAGTACTCAAGATGGAGACAAGAAAAATGTTGTGGCTATCGGTGATGATGCACAAGCAACTGGCTCCCGTTCTATCGCATTGGGCGTAAGCGCTCAAGCTGGTACATTAGAACGTGTACGTGATAGCAGAGTTTATAAAGATAACGATCAATTAATCACTCAACTTAAAGCGAAAAAAGAAGTAACTGATGCGGTAGCAATCGGTAGCGAAGCTAGTGTACAAGAAAACGAAGGTTTAGCTCTCGGTAGCAAAGCAACAGTAAATAATGTTCGTGGCGTTGCATTAGGTGCTAATTCTGCAACAGCTGCCCCTGTAAGCACAGCTAGTGAAACTATTAATGGTTTAAAATACAACTATGCAGGTGGTACTGCTGATTCCACAGTTAGCGTAGGTAATACTTCTACAAAACGTACAATTACAAACGTTGCTGCTGGTCGTGTGAATGCACAATCTACAGATGCTATTAATGGTAGCCAATTATATGGCGTTGCTAATGCAGTAGGTAATGTAGCTAACAGCACTAAGAATATCTTAGGCGGCAATGCTCAGGTTGACCAAAACGGCTCTATCACCATGACTAATATTGGTGATACAGGTAAAAACACTATTCATGAAGCTATCAAATCCGCAAATTCTGGTTGGGAACTTCAAGTTAATGGCCAAAAGGTTAAAGATGTAAAAGCTCCAAACCGTACAGTGAACTTTAACGCTGGTAAAAATATTAAATTAGAAGGCGTCGGAGACAATGTTACGGTTTCAACAGTTGATAATGCAAACTTCAACTCCGTTACAACTGGTAGCGTATCTATGAGCAAAACCGGTATCAATGCTGGTGGTTATCAAATTACCAATGTACAATCTGGCGGTGATACATTAACAAATGCGGCTAATATCGGTGATATTTCTCGTATTGCTGCAAAATACGATAAATACTTGCAACGTGGTTCTGCAACGTATGAAGCAAACGGTAATGGCAAGATTAACATGACCGGTACAAATGGTTTGACTGCCGAAGTAACAGGTTTGAAAAACACGTATGTTACATCTGGTACAGTATCCAATGACGGTAAGAGATTGACATTGACACGTAATGACAATCAAACATTCGATGTTGATATCTCTAAAATCTCTAATGGCCTTTCCAAAACTGACTACCGTTTGATTGCAAACCCTGCAGCAGGTAGCAATGGCGAATATAAAGTAGCTGCTGATGGTAGCATGACATTGACTGTTGCTGATGCTGATGGTTCCAACCCTAGACAAGTTAAGTTGACGAACCTTGCTTCTAAAGAGCAACAAGATATCAATACTACTAATATCACAAATAACACTAACAAAATCGCTAAAGGCTTAAGCTTCCAAGGCGATAACAATGTTAAAATCAACAAACAACTTGGCGATACTTTAGGTATTACAGGTGGCGCTACAGGTGCTTTGTCTGACAACAACATCGGTGTTGTAGCTAAAGACGGCAACCTTAATGTTAAGTTGGCAAAAGACCTAACAGGTTTGAATAGCGTAACTGCAGGTTCTGTTCGCGTAGGTAAACATAGCGACAATAAAAACTATGTAACTGGTTTGGACAATAAAGAATGGAATGTTCAAAACCCTACCATCACATCTGGTCGTGCAGCAACTGAAGATCAGTTGAAAAAAGTGTCTGATGAAATCAAGACTACTAATGCGGCTAAAACAGATTACCGTTTGATCAACAATGCAAACTCTGCAGACGGTTCTTACTCTGTAGAAAACAACAAGGTTGACTTAAAAGTTAAAGATGAAGCTCATCCTAACAACCCTGCTAATACAGTAACAATCAATAACATCGCATCCAAAACTGAATTGGATAAATTGACAGAACGCGCTGTTAAATATGATCTTAATGGTACTACTGTTAATAAAAATAAGGTTACTTTGGAAGGTCAAGGCGGTACAACAATTACTAACTTGAAAGCTGGTGAAGTATCCTCTACTTCTACAGATGCTGTAAACGGTAGTCAATTACATGATGTGAAAATCGAAGCAGGTAAACATTCTAAAGTTACTGTTTCCGATGATAACCTCAAATTGACAACTACTCCTGCTACAAGCACTGAAGGTGCTAAATATGATCTTCGTTTGAACAACAAAGTGACATTGGGTAGCGGTAATAATCAAGTAGTTCTTGATGGTACAGCAGGTAGAGTAACTGCTAGTGGCGTTGTAATGGGCTCTCAAACTGTTCAAAATACGAAACATGCAAGCGAAACTGGTAATTATGTAACTAACTTGAGCAATAAGAGCTGGGATTCCACATCTATCGTATCCGGTCGTGCTGCGACTGAAGATCAGTTGAAAAAAGTAAGTGAACAAATTACTCAACAAGGCAGCAGTGCAACTGACTATCGTCTTGTACGAAACTCCAGCGCTGACGGTTCCTATAAGGTAAACGACAATGGTGAAGTATCCTTGACTGTAGAGGATAAAAACCATGCAGGCGTTAAAGAGCAAGTTACAATCAATAACATTGCATCCAAGACTTCTGTAGATAAATTGACAGATCGTGCTGTTAAATATGACATCAATAACGGTGTTGTTGATAAAACTAAGGTAACATTGGAAGGTGCTAATGGTACTACTATTACAAATGTAAAAGATGGTGCTGTAACAGCTACATCTACAGATGCTATTAATGGTAGCCAATTGTTCAAGACTAAAGAGGAATTGATCAATAAAGGCATGAAATTCGGTGCTGACTCTGGTAATGTAATCAATAAAAAACTTGGCGAACAAGTAAACGTTAAAGGTGGCATTACAGAAGCATCCAAATTGACTGCTGAAGACAATATCGGTGTTGTATCCGATGGCTCTAACGACTTGAAAGTTCGTTTGGCTAAAGACCTTAAAGGTTTGAACAGCGTAACTGTAGGCGATACAAAAGTTACTTCTAACGGTGTAACTATCAGCAACGGTGCTACAAACAATGCATCTGTATCCCTTACTAAAACTGGCTTGGATAATGGTGGTAACAAGATTACTAACGTTGCTCGTGGTACAATTGATAGCGATGCAGTAAACTTGGCACAATTGAAAGAAGTATCCAACAGTGCATCTGCAGCAAATACAAAGGTAGCTGAAGGTAAAAACATTAAAGTTGATGAAAGCATCGACAATGTAACTAAAGCTAAAACATATACTGTAGGCTTGAAAGATGAAGTAACATTAGGCGCAGGTAACACAGCTATCAATATCAACGGTACAACAGGTATCGTGAAAGCTGGCGTTGGCGATAATGCTGTGACTATCAACGGCACAAATGGTACTATCAACTCTGGTAAAGTAACTATTAATGGTACTACAGGTACTGTTAACGAATTGACTAACAGAACTTGGAACCCTAAAGCTATTACTAATGGTCAAGCTGCTACAGAAGATCAATTGAAAGTAGTAGACAATAAAATTGATACTACAAAAACTGAAATCGTAGAAAAAGGCTTGAATTTCCAAGGCGATGCAGGTACTGCAATTCATAAAGACCTTGGTCAAACATTGAAAATCTCTGGCGGTCAAGCTGACGCATCTAAACTTTCAGAAAATAACATTGGCATAGTTAATAACAACGGCGTATTGAATGTTAAACTTGCGAAAGACCTTAAAGGTTTGGACAGTGTAACAACTGGTGCTACAACTATTAACAACAACGGTTTGACAATCGGTGGTAACACATTTGTTACAAGCAACGGCTTCAATGCTAACGATACTCAAATCACAAACGTGAAAGCTGGTACAGAGGATAACCATGCAGTTAACCTTAAACAGTTGAAAGAAGTATCTAACAACGCAGCGGCAGCTAAAACTGTTGTAAAAGCTGGCAAAAACATCAATGTAACTGATTCTGAAGATCCACTTACTAAAGCTAAGACTTATACAGTTGGTTTACAAGACACAGTAACATTGGGTTCTGGCAATACTGCTGTTAATATCGACGGCACAAAAGGTATTGTGAAAGCCGGCGAAGGCAACAATGCTGTGACTATCAACGGTACAAATGGTACTATCAACTCCGGTAAAGTAACTATCAATGGTACTACAGGTACTGTTAACGAATTGACTAACAGAACTTGGAATCCTAATGCTATTACTAATGGTCAAGCTGCTACAGAAGATCAATTGAAAGTAGTAGACAATAAAATTGATACTACAAAAACTGAAATCGTAGAAAAAGGCTTGAACTTCCAAGGTGATGATGCTACAAGCATTCATAAAGATCTTGGTCAAACATTGAATATTACTGGCGGTCAAGCTGATGCATCTAAACTTTCAGAAAATAACATTGGCGTAGTTAATAACAACGGCGTATTGAATGTTAAACTCGCTAAAGAGTTGACTGGCTTAACAAGTGTAACAACTGGTGCTACAACAATTAATAACGAAGGTTTAACAATTGGTGGTAAGAAATTCGTTACAGCTAACGGTTTTGATGCTAACAATACACAAATCAAAAACGTAAAAGCTGGTACTGACGGCAATGATGCAGTTAACTTGAATCAATTGAACGAAGTTAAAAATGCATCCAACACTACAGTTGAAGGTAGCGAAAACATCAATGTTGATTCCACAGTAGATCCTAATACACAAGCTAAAACTTACAAAGTAGCATTGAAAGACAATGTAACCTTGGGTTCTGGCAATAATGCAATCAACATCAATGGTACTACAGGTATTATAAAAGCTGGTGACGGTGCTAATGCTGTGACTATCAATGGTACAAACGGCACTATCAACTCCGGTAAAGTGACTGTTAACGGTGCTGCTGGTACTGTAAACAACTTGACAAACATCACTTGGGATGGCAAAAACTTCACAAGTGGTCAAGCTGCAACAGAAGACCAATTGAAAATTGTTGATAAGAAAATCACTGACAACAGCACTGATTTGACTAAGAAAGGCTTGAACTTCCAAGCTGATTCTGGCGAATTAATTCATAAAGATCTTGGTCAAACATTAGATGTTGTAGGTGGCATTACTGAGAAATCTAAATTGTCCGACAACAACATCGGTGTAGTATCTGAAAATGGTAAGTTGAATGTTAAACTTGCAAAAGATTTAACAGGCTTGAACAGTGTAACAACGGGTCAAACAACTATCAATAATGATGGCTTGACAATCAACAACAAACAATTCGTTACAGCAAATGGCTTCAATGCTAACAATACACAAATCAAAAACGTAACTGCTGGTGTAGAAGACAACGATGCTGTTAACGTTAAACAATTGAACGATGTAAAAGCTGCATCTAATACAAAAGTAGAAGGTAGCAAAAACATCAATGTTGATGAAACTGTAGATACTGTAACAAAAGCTAAAACTTACACAGTTGCATTGAAAGACACTGTAACATTAGGTTCCGGTAACACAGCTGTTAACATTGACGGTACAAAAGGTATCGTAAAAGCTGGCGACGGCACTAATGCAGTAACTATCAATGGCGTGACAGGCAATATCAATGCAGGTAAAGTTCTTGTTAACGGTGCAAACGGTACTGTAAACAACTTGACTAACACAACTTGGGATCCTGCAAACATCACAAGTGGTCAAGCTGCAACAGAAGACCAATTGAAAATTGTTGATAAGAAAATCACTGACAACAGCACTGACTTGACTAAGAAAGGCTTGAACTTCCAAGCTGACTCTGGCGAATTAATTCATAAAGACCTTGGTCAAACATTGGATGTTGTAGGTGGCATTTCTGATAAAGCTAAATTGTCTGATGGCAATATCGGTGTTGTATCCGAAAACGGTAAGTTGAATGTTAAACTTGCAAAAGACTTAACAAACTTGAACAGCGTAACAACTGGTCAAACAACTATCAACAACGATGGCTTGACAATCAACAACAAACAATTCGTTACAGCAAATGGTTTCAACGCTAACAATACGCAAATCAAAAACGTAATTGCTGGTGTAGAAGATAATGATGCTGTTAACGTTAAACAATTGAACGATGTAAAAGCTGCATCTAATACAAAAGTAGAAGGTAGCAAAAACATCGACGTTGATGAAGCTGTAAATCCAACTACAAAAGCTAAAACTTACACAGTTGCATTGAAAGATACTGTAACATTAGGTTCCGGTAACACAGCAGTTAACATCGACGGTACAAAAGGTATCGTAAAAGCTGGCGACGGCACTAATGCAGTAACTATCAATGGCGTAAACAGCACAATTAATGCTGGTAAAGTAGCAATTGATGGCGTAACAGGTAACATCAATGCAGGTAAAGTTCTAGTTAACGGTGCGAACGGTACTGTAAACAACTTGACTAACATTACTTGGGATCCTGCACATATCACAAGCGGTCAAGCTGCAACAGAAGATCAATTGAAAGTTGTAGATAACAAAATTGATAAGAACACTGAAAACTTGACTAAGAAAGGCTTGAACTTCCAAGCTGATTCTGGCGAAGTAATCCATAAAGATCTTGGTCAAACATTGGATGTTGTAGGTGGCATTACTGATAAAGCTAAATTGTCTGACAACAATATTGGTGTGGTATCCGAAAACGGTAAGTTGAATGTTAAACTTGCAAAAGATTTAACAGGCTTGAACAGTGTAACAACTGGTCAAACAACAATCAACAACAATGGCTTGACAATTGGTGGTAATACATTTGTTACAAACAATGGTTTCAATGCAAACAATACACAAATCAAAAATGTTAAAGCTGGTACAGAAGATAGTGATGCTGTCAACCTTAAACAATTGAATGAAGTAAAAGCTGCGTCCGATACTAAGGTAAAAGGTAGCAAGAACATTCATGTTGAAGAAGAAATCAACGATCTTACAAAAGCTAAAACATACACTGTAAACTTGAAAGATACAGTGACATTGGGCTCCGGTAGTACATCAGTTCATTTCGATGGTACAACAGGTATCATTAGAGCTGGCGAAGGTGCTAATGCTGTAAATATCAATGGTACAAACGGTACAATCAACTCCGGTAAGGTAACTATCAACGGTGGTTCTGGTACTGTTAACGATTTGACTAACAGAACTTGGGATCCTAATAAGATTACTAATGGTCAAGCTGCGACAGAAGATCAATTGAAAGTTGTAGACAACAAAATTGATAAAAATACTGAAGACTTGACTAAGAAAGGCTTGAACTTCAAAGGCGACTCCGGTGAAGCTATCCATAAAGACCTTGGTCAAACATTGGAACTTAAAGGTGGCGAAGCTGATGCTTCTAAACTTTCAAATGGTAACATTGGCGTAGTTAATGAAAACGGCAACTTGAACGTTAAACTCGCTAAGAATCTTAAAGGTCTTGATTCCGTAACTGTTGGTTCCGATCCAAGCAAACAAGTTGTTCTTGATAATAAAGGCGTGTCCGTAGGCGGTAAAACATACATTTCTAACGAAGGCTTAAACGCAAATAATCAAAAGATTACTAACGTGGCAGCTGGTGTAAATGATACAGATGCAGTTAACGTTCAACAGTTGAAGAGCAGCATGGCGGCAGCAACTACAACAGTGAAAGCTGGCGATAGCGGCAATACAACTGTAACATCTACAACAAATGCGGATAAGTCCAAAACATACACTGTAGATATCAAAAAAGACTTGAACTTACGTAGTGTAACTACAACTACAGACGATCAACAACACTCCACTTTAACAAACGGTAGAGGTGTTACAAGCACTGATACATTTGGTAATAAGACTACTCTTACTGCAGATAATGTGAAAGTATCTGATAGTCAAAATAATACAACTCAAACAACAGCTAAAGGTGTACTTGTAGATAATCCAACTAAGGCCACTGAGTTGACTGTTGACGGTGTTGTAACTACTGACAAAAAGACTAAGAGAACAAGCACAACTGCAGATGGTGTGGTTGTTACATCTGGCATGGGTAGTACTAAAGTAACTACTACTGTTAGCAGCAACGGTGTTGCAATTACTACTCCTCCAGCAGGTCAAGGGTCCCCTAAAGATGGTACTGGTGCAGTAACATTGACTAAGGACGGCTTGAACAATGGTGGCAATAAAGTTGTTAACATGGCAAGTGGTTATGGCGAAGGCGAAGATATCAACAATATTGCTGATAATAGCAGCAGCTTAACAAATGGTGCTAACATCGGCGACTTGAAAAAAGGTATCGATGGCCTTAAGAAAGCTGGCTTAGACTTTGCAGGTGACAAAGGTGAATTCCATCGTAACTTAGGTGAAAAAGTAACCGTTAAAGGTGGCGTTACTGATGAAAGCAAACTTTCCTCTGCAAACAATATCGGTGTTATTTCCGATAACAACGGCAGCTTGAATGTTCGTTTGGCAAAAGATATTACTGGTATCAACTCCATTACAACTATGGATAACTCCGGTCATACAACTGTAACAAACGGTAATGGTATCACAATCAAAAATAATGGTGGTGGCAGCGTATCCTTAACAAGCTCTGGTTTGAATAACGGTGGTAATAAGATTACTAACGTAGCACCAGGTGAAATTAGCTCCACTTCTACTGATGCTGTTAATGGTTCCCAACTTAATCGTGTTGCAAACAGCATGAATAATGTTGTAAAAGAAGTTCGTCAAGTTGGTGCTTTATCCTCCGCGTTGTCTGCATTGAAACCTATGGCTTATGATCCTTACGAACCTACTCAAATCATGGCAGGTTATGGTAACTACCGTGGTGACTCCGCATTGGCATTAGGCGTGGCTCATTACAAAAATGAATCCATGATGTTACATGCTGGCGTAGCTTGGGCGGGTAGCAATAGCCATATGATGGCAAATGCTGGTGTAACTTGGAAAGTAGGCAACAGAGACGGTGAAGCAGAAACTGCAGATCGTTATCGTAAAGGACCTATCAGTTCTACATATGCAATGCAACGTGAACTTGCTGCAATGAAAGCTGAAAATCAAGGATTAAAAGGTGAAGTAGCTGATTTGAAAGCTGAAAATGAACAAATGAAAGCTAATATTGCTGCAATGATGGCAAGACTAGGTTTATAATACGTTCATGCTGAACATTACGGGTTGAGGATTCCCTTTTGGGGGTCCTCTCACCCGATTTAATTCGTTGATAGAAAAGAGGAATATATAATGAAAAAATCCACTTTGCTTGCTTTCACAGCGGCAGTATTATTCGGCAGTGGCGTATTCCATGTTAATGCGGCATCTGCTACATTTGATGATCCATTGCTTTTACCAAATCCGGCTAAAGCGCCTACAACAGGTTCTGTTGTATTGGTTCCTGTGGCTAGCCCTCAGGCTGTGCAAAGTATCCATGAATTTGTGAAAGCATGGGAAAATGCGGAAAAACACATTGCTTTAGCTGAAAGCAAAAAGAATAATCATCAAGCGTTAACTAAAGAAGAAGCTAAATGGTTACATTCTAAAGATAAGCATAACTATGCTGATTATTTCCGTAAACATTCTTTAGGTTATGTACATGGCCAAGAAACTGCATTGAACTGGAATGGTGAAAACCGTAATAAAAACGAGTATAGCTATTACACATTCCCTAAATATGATAAGGACCAAGGTTACACAAATAGCTATGGTTACAATGTATTGCGCAGCATGGTTGATCGCATGAATGAATTGCTTCAAAAACAAAAGGCCGTTGGCGGTCCTTTGACTGATGAAGAAGCACAAGCATTGGAAGATGCTATGCTTGATATCATGGCTCAAGATCAAGAACATGTATCTAATGAAGAATTGCGTTATTACATGAACGAAGCAGTTTGGTTTGCTACAAAACAAACTGTAAAAAATATGTCTGCAGAAGAACCTTCTGTTGGCGATATGCACGAAATCAACCTTCGTGAAGCGATTCAAACAGATAACTAATTATCTAATACATATATAATTAAATCTTTATATGTATAACTTTTGTTGTATAGAGTATGCAGATGCAATACCTTATATATAAAAGTTTTTAATATGCAGTGTTGAGACGCAAATAAGGGATTCTATAAATACACTGTTATATAGGCAAGAAGCCGCAACAGAATGCAATATGTATTCTTGTTGCGGCTTCTTTTTATTTTAAATTCTCCTTATATGATATGTGTGGAAACGTGATATAACTCAAGTTTTAAATTTGTAAAATTAGGCTGTGAAAGTGTGTAAAAATAATGGCAAAAATTTTCTGAAATTTATAGTAAAATTTGCCCAAATTTTGTTGACATCAGTATATGGAAATGTTATTATATTCAAGTACCCCATATGAAGGGGCACAGATCTTTGAAAACTGAACAATGATAGGTAATCAATCGAAATGATTGAACATATGCCAGAGTGCGGGTTTTGACATAGTCAAAACCAACCATAATTCAAAGTTACTTAAAAGTAACGACAACAAATAATGAGCTATTCAAATAGCTTCAAGATATCTTGGAGAGTTTGATCCTGGCTCAGGACGAACGCTGGCGGCGTGCTTAACACATGCAAGTCGAACGAAGAGCGATGGAAGCTTGCTTCTATCAATCTTAGTGGCGAACGGGTGAGTAACGCGTAATCAACCTGCCCTTCAGAGGGGGACAACAGTTGGAAACGACTGCTAATACCGCATACGATCTAATCTCGGCATCGAGGATAGATGAAAGGTGGCCTCTACATGTAAGCTATCACTGAAGGAGGGGATTGCGTCTGATTAGCTAGTTGGAGGGGTAACGGCCCACCAAGGCGATGATCAGTAGCCGGTCTGAGAGGATGAACGGCCACATTGGGACTGAGACACGGCCCAGACTCCTACGGGAGGCAGCAGTGGGGAATCTTCCGCAATGGACGAAAGTCTGACGGAGCAACGCCGCGTGAGTGATGACGGCCTTCGGGTTGTAAAGCTCTGTTAATCGGGACGAAAGGCCTTCTTGCGAATAGTGAGAAGGATTGACGGTACCGGAATAGAAAGCCACGGCTAACTACGTGCCAGCAGCCGCGGTAATACGTAGGTGGCAAGCGTTGTCCGGAATTATTGGGCGTAAAGCGCGCGCAGGCGGATAGGTCAGTCTGTCTTAAAAGTTCGGGGCTTAACCCCGTGATGGGATGGAAACTGCCAATCTAGAGTATCGGAGAGGAAAGTGGAATTCCTAGTGTAGCGGTGAAATGCGTAGATATTAGGAAGAACACCAGTGGCGAAGGCGACTTTCTGGACGAAAACTGACGCTGAGGCGCGAAAGCCAGGGGAGCGAACGGGATTAGATACCCCGGTAGTCCTGGCCGTAAACGATGGGTACTAGGTGTAGGAGGTATCGACCCCTTCTGTGCCGGAGTTAACGCAATAAGTACCCCGCCTGGGGAGTACGACCGCAAGGTTGAAACTCAAAGGAATTGACGGGGGCCCGCACAAGCGGTGGAGTATGTGGTTTAATTCGACGCAACGCGAAGAACCTTACCAGGTCTTGACATTGATGGACAGAACCAGAGATGGTTCCTCTTCTTCGGAAGCCAGAAAACAGGTGGTGCACGGTTGTCGTCAGCTCGTGTCGTGAGATGTTGGGTTAAGTCCCGCAACGAGCGCAACCCCTATCTTATGTTGCCAGCACTTTGGGTGGGGACTCATGAGAGACTGCCGCAGACAATGCGGAGGAAGGCGGGGATGACGTCAAATCATCATGCCCCTTATGACCTGGGCTACACACGTACTACAATGGGAGTTAATAGACGGAAGCGAGATCGCGAGATGGAGCAAACCCGAGAAACACTCTCTCAGTTCGGATCGTAGGCTGCAACTCGCCTACGTGAAGTCGGAATCGCTAGTAATCGCAGGTCAGCATACTGCGGTGAATACGTTCCCGGGCCTTGTACACACCGCCCGTCACACCACGAAAGTCGGAAGTGCCCAAAGCCGGTGGGGTAACCTTCGGGAGCCAGCCGTCTAAGGTAAAGTCGATGATTGGGGTGAAGTCGTAACAAGGTAGCCGTATCGGAAGGTGCGGCTGGATCACCTCCTTTCTAGGGAGACATACACCAAGCCGAGAGCTTGGATGTCACTTAGGTCGACACTTTGGCGAGTAAGTAGACGTAGCATAAGCGCTAGCTGTACTTACACACTTATCATTGTTTGGTTTTGAGAGATCTGTAAAGACTCTCAGATGGTTTAATACCATTTACAATTTAATAGATTTCGATGGCTATCTAGGCGCATGAGATGAACGATGTCGCCGCGTAATGGTAATTACGCAAGACAAGTGAAGCGAATGCAACGACGATAGACGCGAAATATATGAATTGTTTGTTCTTTGAAAACTGCATAGAAGAATTAATATATATTTGTAAGGTCATCTCTTAGAATTTCTAAGTAGGTTGACCCGAGCACATAGGAAATAATTCTCTGACTTAATGGTGACGTACATGAAAATGTACGGCTACAAAAAACGACAATGTATCTAATGCATGTCAATAAAATCTAAAAATAGATTTTCGTCAGAAGATGTAAAATAAGTAAAGATTTTAAGGGCGTACGGTGGATGCCTTGGCGATATCAGCCGAAGAAGGACGCGGTAAGCTGCGATAAGCTACGGAGAGGTGCAAGCAACCTGTGACCCGTAGATTTCCGAATGGGGGAACCCGGCAGTGGTTATGCACTGTCACCCATAGCTTAGACTATGAGGAGGGCACCTGGGGAACTGAAACATCTAATTACCCAGAGGAACAGTAATCAAACGAGATTTTCTTAGTAGCGGCGAGCGAACGGGAAAGAGGCCAAACCGGAGCGGGCAACCGCACCGGGGTTGAGGACAGTCATCAAGTGTAAATGAGGTAGAAGAATCGAGCTGGAAAGCTCAGCCGTAGAAGGTGAAAGCCCTGTAATCGAAACCTTGCATACATGGGATTGTATCCAGAGTACCACGAGACACGTGAAACCTTGTGGGAAGCAGGGGGGACCACCCTCCAAGCCAAAATACTGATATCGACCGATAGCGCATAGTACCGTGAGGGAAAGGTGAAAAGAACCCCTGGCGGGGAGTGAAAGAGAACCTGAAACCGTATGTCTACAAACAGTCGAAGTCTGTATATATATCAGGACGACGGCGTGCCTATTGAAGAATGAACCGACGAGTTACTGTTGCTAGCGAGGTTAAGTGGAAAACATGGAGCCGCAGCGAAAGCGAGTCTGAACAGGGCGTTCAGTTAGTAATAGTAGACCCGAAACCGTAGTGATCTATCCATGGCCAGGTTGAAGCACAGGTAAAATTGTGTGGAGGACCGAACTCGTGAGCGTTGAAAAGCTTTGGGATGAGTTGTGGATAGGGGTGAAATGCCAATCGAACACGGAGATAGCTGGTTCTCCCCGAAATAGCTTTAGGGCTAGCCTCGAGGTAGAGAGTATAGGCGGTAGAGCACTGATCGGGCTAGGGGCCATACCGGTTACCGAACCTAGTCAAACTACGAATGGCTATACTTATACTCGGGAGTCAGACAGTGAATGATAAGGTCCATTGTCAAGAGGGAAACAGCCCAGAACACCGACTAAGGTCCCCAATGTTACACTAAGTGGCGAAGGATGTGGAATTTCCAAAACAACCAGGATGTTGGCTTAGAAGCAGCCACCATTTAAAGAGTGCGTAATAGCTCACTGGTCGAGAGACTCTGCGCCGAAAATGTCCGGGGCTAAAGTGTAAAACCGAAGTCGTGTCATATGCAGCAATGTATATGGGTAGGGGAGCGTTCTCATCGGGCTGAAGCAGTACCGTAAGGAGTTGTGGACTGATGAGAAGTGAGAATGTCGGTATGAGTAGCGAAAAGAATGGTGAGAATCCATTCCACCGAAAGCCTAAGGGTTCCTGAGCAACGATCGTCGTCTCAGGGTAAGTCGGGACCTAAGCCGAGGCGGAAAAGCGTAGGCGATGGACAACAGGTTGAAATTCCTGTACCGGTGTGAATCGTTTGATCGATGGAGTGACACAGTAAGGTAGGTCAGCACGCGATTGGAAGAGCGTGTTTAAGCAGGTAGGTTGAGCTATAGGTAAATCCGTAGCTCTAAAAGCTGAGATGTGATGACGAGTGACTAGCAATAGTCGCGAAGTGATTGATCCTACACTGTCGAGAAAAGCTTCTAGGTAGAGACACATCGCCCGTACCAAAACCGACACAGGTAGGCGGGGAGAGAATCCTAAGGTGCGCGGGAAAACCCTCGTTAAGGAACTCGGCAAAATGCCTCCGTAACTTCGGGAAAAGGAGGACTCATGTAGTGTGAAGAGCAGAAGCGCTTGGAGCATGAATGAGTGGCACAAGAGAGGCGCAAGCGACTGTTTACCACAAACACAGGTGCCTGCTAAAGCGAAAGCTGATGTATAGGTGCTGACACCTGCCCGGTGCTGGAAGGTTAAGAGGAGGGGTTAGACTTTGGTCGAAGCTCTGAATTGAAGCCCCAGTAAACGGCGGCCGTAACTATAACGGTCCTAAGGTAGCGAAATTCCTTGTCGGGTAAGTTCCGACCCGCACGAAAGGTGTAACGACTTGCGCACTGTCTCAACGAGGGACCCGGTGAAATTGAAGTACCTGTGAAGATGCAGGTTACCCGCGACTGGACAGAAAGACCCCATGGAGCTTTACTGCAACCTAAGATTGAACTTAGTTAATGAATGTACAGGATAGGTGGGAGACTTAGAACCTAGGACGCCAGTTTTAGGGGAGTCGCTGTTGGGATACCACCCTTTCATTAATTGATTTCTAACGGGCCGAGTAACGACCGGCCGGACAGTCTTAGGCGGGCAGTTTGACTGGGGCGGTCGCCTCCAAAAGAGTAACGGAGGCGCCCAAAGGTTCCCTCAGAGCGGACGGAAATCGCTCGAAGAGTGTAAAGGCAGAAGGGAGCTTGACTGCGAGACGGACAGGTCGAGCAGGGACGAAAGTCGGGCTTAGTGATCCGGTGGTGCCGAGTGGAAGGGCCATCGCTCAACGGATAAAAGCTACCCTGGGGATAACAGGCTAATCTCTCCCAAGAGTCCATATCGACGGGGAGGTTTGGCACCTCGATGTCGGCTCATCACATCCTGGGGCTGAAGTAGGTCCCAAGGGTTCGGCTGTTCGCCGATTAAAGTGGTACGTGAGCTGGGTTCAGAACGTCGTGAGACAGTTCGGTCCCTATCCATCGCGGGCGTAAGAAACTTGAAGGGGGCTGCTCCTAGTACGAGAGGACCGGAGTGGACGAACCGCTGGTGTACCAATTATCCTGCCAAGGGTACAGTTGGGTAGCTACGTTCGGGACGGATAAACGCTGAAAGCATCTAAGCGTGAAACCAGCCTTGAGATGAGGTTTCTCATAGCGTAAGCTAGTAAGATCCCATGTAGACGACATGGTAGATAGGCCAGGTGTGGAAGAGCCGTGAGGTTTGGAGCTGACTGGTACTAATCGATCGAGGGCTTTACTTATAAGCAGCGTAAAACATTAAGCAGAATGTGCAACAAATATATATACTTCTATGTGGTTTTCAGAGTACAAACTCTGACAGATTCAGTGGCGATGGCTATGAGGATCCACCTGTTCCCATCTCGAACACAGTAGTTAAGCTCATAAACGCCGAAAGTACTTGGCTGGAGACGGCCTGGGAGGATAGGAAGCCGCTGATTAAGCTAAAGGCACACCTGAGGGTGTGTCTTTTTTTGTATGGATTTTTATTTTTTTAAGGGAACTAATGAGCAAAGCAGTAGACGTTGAAGGAGTTACTTATATAATTAGTATTAATTATCGTGCTTTGAAGCACATATTTTTCTCATGGATATGGTATACTTAGGCTTATATCATATTTATAGGAGGTCATATGGCTAAAAAAATTGCGGTTCTCGTGAATGAGGATACAATGCAGCGCTGTTCTTGTGGCGGTTGTTTGAAAGCATTTATGAATAAAGCGGATTCCTTTGAGCGTTATGCTGATGAGGATATTGAGTTGGTGGGGTTCACACATAGTGGTGGGGATCTAGCTAAGAAGATTGAGTCTTTTAAGAAAAAAGGTGTTACTACGGTACATCTTTCTACATGTACGCGTGGTAAGAATGAAAATTATGAAAGCATCGCAGAGCAGTGTGCTGAGGCAGGCTTTGATGTAGTAGGCTATACACATGGTGGCGCTGTTTCTAAAGATGGTAAAGAAGCGGTAGTACTTTCGGCTAAACCAGTAACGACAGATCAATAGTTAGCAATGTTTGAATTAACCATAATAGATTGCACCATCTTATGATAGATGAATGATTGTTCCATTATTCATTCTATATTTATCATGAAGTAATATTATATAGGTAGTGTGGAAATTCTGGCGTTTTCTTACATTCTATATTGTTTTATTATATAGCTATATCATTGTTTAAGAGGTTGAGAGAATGAATAAGAAACTTACAGCGGCTACTTTATCTATTGCTATGGCAGTAACGATGGCACCAGCTATTATGCAAACGGCTCCTGTTAATGCTGCGTCTGCTGCGGTACAATCCTTAGCTAGTGGTGCTATTGCTATGGCTTACGTATCTACTGCATTAAATAAAATGGATAATTCTGCAGAGGGGCAACAGGAGAGTTTGGCGCGCACAAAAGAGAAAACTGGTTACTTAAACGATAGTGCAGCCCAAGAGCGTGTAAATCGCATCATGAAGACATTAGAGGCTACACCTAGTGTAAAGCGTTCTTATGTTGTATATGCGAATCCTGATGAGGAGTTTAATGCGTTTGCCACACTTGGTCGTGTTATGTCCATTAACAAGGGTGCTTTAGATACACTGGATGATGATCAATTAGCATATGTAATGGCCCATGAAATTTCTCATGGCGAGCATAAAGATATTATTAATGGCGCTAAGAAACAAATTGGTCTTTCTACAGCAGTCGGTATAGCCGCTGGTGGTAGTGAAGGTGCGGCTATCTTATCTAATGTGGCAGGCAACTACTTATCTAATCAAGTGTTTACGATGAGCCAAGAGAAAGCCGCGGACGAGTTGGGCTTTAAGATTTTAAGTGAATCTCCATATAATGTAGGTGGTGCCGCCGGTTCTATGGCAGTACTGCGCAACAAAGTGGGGGAACACTACCGTGAAGGGCTTTCACAAGTGGTAGCACCTAACAACCATCCAAAGTTGTCCGATCGGGTGAACAATAATATTTCTCGTATGTACACATATTCTGGAAATCATGTAAATGTATCGAATGGTACTGTGTACGTAAACGGCGATAATATCTATACTCCAGCAGGTAGCGGCCGTTACACAGGCGAAGAGCGTGCTTATTATATGGCTGGTAAATTGGCACGATTGTATCATAACAATCAAGTGACACCGGGTTCTGCATCCTATAGTGGTGACACAGTAACGGTAGCTGGTCAATCCATTGTTTCTACGCCAAATGCAGATGTAGCATTACAAGTGGCAACAAATCTTAATAATGCATTTGTAAAGCCTGCTGGTACAGCTGTTAATGCGAAGAAACCAGTAAAGGTTAAACAAGAAAAGCCTAAAAAGGTAAAAGAAAATAAAAAGGCAAAAGCTGATAAAGCTAAAAAATAAATAAGAGCTATACATGGCATATAATTTGCTTTAAGGATTTATGCTATTATAATGAGACTAATCAGAGGACTGAGCCCATAAAGGCTTAGTCCTCTTTTTATATGGATTGCAAATTTGTGACTTGAGTATACTATTTATAAGTTTATAAGATATATTGAGCGCATAGAAGTAATAAATAGCCCATAAAGATATGAATAAATTAGAGTATAAATATTATTCATGTGTGAATAAATTATATTCATAAAGTGATAATAAGCTCATAAAAATACAAAAAGATTTTTGATGGTGGAACGTGAATTATAATGATTTTCAACTATAAAATATGAGAAATTATCTTATTGAGCATAGTTTTAATAGATATAATTATTATATTTTTTATAATAATTATGAAGCTTTTATGCGAGAACTTAATATTGTCTATATATAGTGGATAGATGTATATTTAAGGTGGATGAAATATGTAGTTAGAATGGAATCCTATAGAAATATCATAACGGTAGGGGGTATAGGGTTATTGTACTTATAAATACTTTATAGGATAATGTCAATGTTGGTGGTTAATCTAATAATATAGATGACCATTTTTTTGTTAAATAACACGTAATTTTATACATTATATGGAGGCTATGATGGAGTATACAATTCACCTATTTAATGCAGGTGGTTTCGTTATGTATCCACTTGTACTATTCATGTTAGCAGCATGTACTATTTTATTTGAACGTATTCGTACGTACAGAAACATCAATCATGAGTTACAGCAGTTGTCCGATAGCATTGATGCAGGTCGTAATAGTAATAATTGGTCTACTCTAGAGAATTCTATAAAAAATAGTGATGATGCATTGAGTAGATTCGTGTCTCCTATCGTGGAGTCTGTATATAGTGCGGAAGGTTTAGAGAATCGTTTACATGATGTGGTAGGGTACATGGATGAACGTTTAAAACGTGGTCTTAACTGGCTTAGCATGATGGTAACAATGGCTCCATTACTTGGCCTTTTGGGTACTGTTGTTGGCATGATCCGCTCCTTCGCAGCCGTTGGTGGCGATATTGGTGCTCCTACTGTTATTACAGGCGGCGTATCCGAAGCGCTGGTTGCCACTGCAACAGGGCTTTCAGTAGCCATCGTAGCATTAGCCATCCATAGTTGGTGCACAGATAAAGTAAATTCAGATATCGCAAAGTTAGAGCAAAAATTAGGTTCTATTATGGATTTATATATTAGGAGTCAACGATGAAACGTAGTTCAGTAGGCATACAAAAAGAACCTACCATCATGATTATACCTATGATTGATATCGTTTTCTTCTTGCTCGTATTTTTCATGATGAGTACGTTGTACATGAATACAGAGGAACAAATTCCTCTTAACTTACCGAAGGCTTCATCTTCTTCTGCTAAGACGATTGAGCCTATCACGATTTCATTAACAGCTACACATAAGATGTATTTGAATGAACGTGAGATTGTCCCTGATCAACTGGGCAATGAAATTCAAGGTATTGTTGCAAAAGAACCTCAACAGGCATTTATTGTGCGTGCCTCTGAGGATATTGCGTATAAGGACGTTATCAATATTTTAGATAATCTTAAAATTAGTGGTGCTCGGTTTGTTAGCGTAGCTACAGAACGGAAGTGATTCTATGGTAGATAAACGATATGGAATTCCTTTCGTAGCTGCATTGGCATTAAATCTTGTATATTGGGGTGTTGTAGGTGATTGGTTTGGTCATATAAAACCTCCAGAAACACCCAAAAAAGACTTGGTTATCAACCTTGATATGGGGCAGCAAGAACCTCCTCAAGAGAAGAAAGATCCTGAGAAATTAAAGATTCAACCTGACGACAAACCAGTCGCAGGAGGCGGTAAAGCAGGTAGTGTATTGCCTGATTTATCGGGAAAGCCCACAGAAGGCTTAAAAAATCTGAATCCTTACTTAGGTGGTAATGAGACGGCATCAGTCAATTTGAATGGTAATACTGATAATCCTGTTGGCATTCCAGGGAGTGGAAATGTACCTGGCCCTGGAGGTGGTGGGGTTATTGGTAATGGAGGCCTTGGTAATGAGGGCAATGGTTCTAAAGGTGGTGATCCAGGTCCAGGTGATGTAGAACGTCGTGGGGGATCTTACGATAGTTCAGGTTATATTGCTCGCGTTGAGAGTAATAAAGTAATGCCGCAACAGGCGGTGCGCCGTGGCCTCAGTGGACGAGTTTCCTTTGAAATCACTTTTGATGCCGATGGCAACTATGCAGGTGCTGAAATGATTGGTAGCAGTGGCTCTAGCATTCTCGATAATGCTGCTGCTAGCCTCGTAGAGAGCTCTGGCGGTATAGAGAATACAACAGGTGAGCCAGTTACAATTGTGGTTAATGTAGATTATGGTTTTAACTAATTTTCAATAGCTGATAATGTATGAATTATGTTTGTGTGTAGTTTTAATTCAGAAAATACAAGAAACGCATTTTTTAGAGGATTAGTTTTAATATTTTTTTTATTGTGTATTTATTGTGTGTGGAGGGGTTATGACGAGTCGTCGTATTTTATCTGCTGCTATTGCGGCAACGTTAGCGTTAGGTACGTATCAAGCCTATGCGTATGATGAGAACTTCAAGGGTTATGAGGTTCATAATGTTTCGGTAAAAGCCGATGCGGCAAAGGATGAGTATGGTAATACCATTACTGAGCAATCTTATTACCGTACTGGTGGTGATGTAAAGGTTATCACTCGTGAAGAGATTGAAAAACGTCATTATCGCGATGTAACTGAAGCGATTAAACGCGTTCCAGGTGTTACATTCCAAAATCCTGGTTACCGTGGTGGCGAGTATGGTTACCAATTTTACAACAATGGTGTGTCCATTAATGGTGACTCCCGCGTTGTAGTATTAGTAGATGGTCGTCGTGTAGACAATATTACATCTGGTCGTTTAGGTGATAGCTCTGAAAGAGGCTCTAAATCTACAGGTGTAAATATTGATGAAGTAACCAATATGGATGCTATTGATAAAATCGAAGTTATCAAAGGCCCTGGTGCTTCTCAATATGGTTCTGATGCTACAGGTGGTGTCATCAATATCATTACACGCCGTGGTAAAGGCAATTTCAGCGGTTCCGTTGATTTGGCTACAGGCAGCTGGAACAAGCATAGTTATAACTTGACTGTACAAGGTGCGGCAGGTAAGAATGCATCTACTGGTTACTTTGTAACAGCTACACGTACTATGTCTCAAGATACGAAGTATAAAGATGGCGATACTGGTGAAGTAGCCACTCTTACAGGTTCTAAATGGCGCGAAGAAGGATTTAATGCACGTATTGACCATGAGTTCAATAAGAAACAAAGCTTACAGTTCTCAATGAACTTCAAAAAAGGTCGCGATGGGTATCCAATTTCTACACCAAGCCGTAAATACTGGAATGCAGATGATTGGCGTCGCATTATTTTCAATGCTGAAGTTGGCCAATATGATACTAATTACAAGTTGAAAACAGATCCTAAATATGTAGATCCAGATGAAAATCCACAAGGTTATGCACCTAAGTTGTATGGTGACTCCAGAAACCCTGGCTACCACAATTTATTCGCTTTAGATGGTAACTACGGCTCTTATAGTAAGTTTAAAAACTTAGACACAGATTTGAAATTTACTTTCGATCGCCAAGGTCAAATGGAAAGCTTTGCTAGATTGTATCGTTTAGATCATCGATATGAAGGTCGCGATACATATACATGGTCTAAACTTGGTAGCGAGGCCGCACGTGCTGCCTATGCTGCGGCATTCCCTAATGGCGCTACTGTGGAGCAATTTAATGCATGGGTTGATTCCAATTTGGCACCATTCCCAGATCGTCGTGATGCATTGCGTCAATGGATTGCTGAAACAGGCGGTATGGCAGGTAGCCCAAATAGATGGTATAAAGAAAATAAAACAGGTGTAGAACTTCAATGGACTCGCCAACTTGATAAGCATGATATTATTGCTAATATCGACTATAGTCGCTCTAAGTTGAATTCCCGTTCTATTAAACGTAATGGTGATGTAGTGTCTTCTGATATTCGTCGTAATACTTTATATGCTTATTTACAAGATAAAATCTACATTGGTAACAATGTGGAATTAACACCAGCATTGCGCTATGTACACTATAGCAGTATTCAAGGTAATGGCAGCGGTGACTCCCAAGGTAAGGGTAGTGTAAGCGCCTTGACTCCTAGTTTGCATGGTCAAGTTAAATTTAACAAGAAGACTAGTATGTACGCTGGGTGGACTCGTATCTTAAGACCGCTTAAAACAGGCGACTATAGTGCGACTGATGGAGTATTTAATACACCGTTAGATGACGAAAGAGGCGATGCTTTCACATGGGGCCTATTACATACATTTGGGAAAAACAATAATACTACTGTAGCAGTTCACTATGATTACACGCGTATGAAAAATGCCATCGCTACATTACCAATTTTGAACAACAGAACCGGCGACTTTGAAAAAACAGCAGTTAATGCGAAAGAAAACAAACAATCTTTCAATATTACAGTAGACCACAGATTAAATGAACATGTAACAATGAGTGCGTCTTATTCTCATATGAAAGATAAATGGTTATCTAAAGGTGGTTGGATTCTTGATCCAAACTGGGGTTATAGCAATAGCGATGATATCAATGTGGCTATTAATAGCTTGCGTCCGCAAAACCACTATGCATTGAACATTTCTTATGATAACAAGCGTCTATATTCTGGCTTGTTGATTAATTGGTACACTGGTAACAGCGACTATGCATTCACTCATAGACGTTTCCTCATCGTGGACTGGAACCTCAACTATGATGTAACAAAAGATTTAACTGCGTACATTGTAGTGAACAATGTTCTTAACCGCGCTTATGAAACAAGCTATAGCGCTTACAATGGTCGTGGTAGTGCGGCTATGCCGGCACGTTCCTTCATGATTGGGGCGAAATATAAATTCTAATGATTAGATTCAGCGCATTAATACTATGTCTATTACTATGCGTAGGTTGTGGTCCTCAGCAGGTAACTGTTGAGGACCATCAGTCTACATCTACGCATATCGAACTACAGCCGCCGGTAACAATCAAGTCTTATGTGCGCCGAGGGGAACCTTTTGAAAGCACCTATACGGCGGTACCTGAACGTGTGGTGGCGATGTGGCAAAACTCCATAGAAACCATCATTGCCCTTGGTGAAGGGAATCGTATCGTAGCGGGTATGGGGATTCCAGATCGCAAATACGTGCGCCCAGAATACCGTGAAGCGTACGATAAAATCCCATACAAGGATCTGAAATACGCCAATTTAGAAAGTGTATTAATGATGAAGCCTGATTTACTAGTTGGTTGGCGATCTACTTTTACTAATAAAGGGTTACGACCACCTGCATTTTGGCAGTCACGACATGCGAATGTGTATATTGCAGAATCTTCTCTAGGGGCGCAGTCTGCACTGACCATGGATATGGAGTACCAATATATTCGTGATTTAGGCCGTATCTTTAACCGTAACATGGAAGCAGAAAAGTTGATTCACGATATGGAACAATCTGTAGCACATACAGTGGCCCAAACGGCTCATGAGAAGCCACCAAAGGCATTGTTTGTCGAGGTGCAAGGTAAGCATTTTCGATTGTATGGACATAAGACATTAGCAGGTAATATAGGGGATTCTTTACATGCCGATGTAATCGACACGGAAACGCCGTCCATTAGCATGGAGGACGTGGTGGAGCAGAATCCGGATGTAATTTTCTTGATTGTGTCTGACGGCGAATATAGTCAAGCGGATGTGATTATGAACTATGTATTAACGCAGCCAGGTTTACAAGGTGTTAATGCATTGCACAATAAACGCGTTCATTTCTTGCCATTGCTTGCTGTATATAGTCCTGGTATTCGTTTATTAGATGGTATCGACATCGTATCGCATGGGTTGTATCCTAATCTATATCCAGAAGGGGTACCAGATTTAATTCATTAATAAAGGAGCAGTATGCTAAAACGAATTGGATATACTGCTGGCGGATTTGTCCTCATAGGGGTGCTAGCAGTAGCCATTCTATGGGGACTTTCTGTTGGTACAGTACAGTTTTCACTTTCTCAAATTTTTAATATTGTAATGGATCAATTTTCTAGCCCTTTGGCTATCGATGATCCTATGAATGGTCCAGAGCAGACCATTATATGGTTATTGCGTATGCCGCGGTTGTTGATGGCCGCTATTATTGGGGCAGGTCTTGCGGTATCTGGCGTTATCATGCAGGCTATCGTTAAAAATCCACTAGCGGATCCATATATCTTGGGTATTTCATCGGGTGCATCCCTTGGAGCTACGGTAGCTATTTTATTTGGTGTAGGTGTTATGTTCGGTGAGAACTTCGTCGGCGTTATGGCCTTTATTGGAGCCATGGCGATTTCCTTCGGCGTGTTGTTTATCTCGAACTTGGGTGGCCGACCAAATTCGGTGAAATTGATTTTAGGGGGCTTGGCATTAAGCGCTGTATGTAGCTCCTTCTCTAGTTTTGTGGTCTATTTAGCGGACGATAAGGAAGGCATCCAAACTATTACGTACTGGTTGATGGGTAGCTTTGCGGGCGCTAAATGGGACATGTTGCCATTTATTGCCATCGTTGTACTCGTGAGCATTCTATTCTTTTGGTCTCAAAGCAGAGTTTTAAACATTATGCTTCTCGGCGATGAGGTGGCCATCACCTTAGGTCGTGATTTGCATAGATATCGACAAGTCTATTTGATTATTAGCTCACTTATTATTGGCTTTGTGGTGTACGCTGCGGGTATGATTGGTTTTGTAGGACTCTTGATTCCTCACCTTGTGCGCATGACAATCGGCACGAATCACTGGACCTTGATTCCGTTTAGCGCATTAGGGGGCAGTATTTTCCTCGTCATCGCTGATGGCTTGTGCCGCTGCATTATTCCTCACGCAGAATTGCCAATCGGCATTCTCATTTCTCTCATTGGTGCGCCAACCTTTGTGTATATGTTGGTGCGTAAGAACTACGGATTTGGAGGGGAATAATGAATATTCAAACAGATAATATCCACGTTTCATTTGGTCCGAAAACGATCCTCCATGATATTTCCCTAGATATACGAAATAAGGAATTCGTTGGAATTATAGGCCCTAATGGTAGTGGTAAAAGTACGTTTTTGAAATGCTTATATCGCGTGCTTCAACCTAATCATGGCAAGATTTTCTTTGACGGCACTGAAATGAGTTCCTTAAGTCACCGCGACACGGCCTTAAAAATGGCTGTAGTAGCACAGCATAGCACGGTTAACTTTGATTTTTCAGTTCTTGAAATGGTTCTCATGGGGCGCTCCCCGTATAAAGGGCTGCTTGATAGAGATCAAATTGATGACTATGAAATCGCTCGACATGCGCTGTCTCAAGTAGGACTTAGTGATTTTGAAAGTCGCAATTTTAATACCTTATCTGGTGGTGAGCAGCAGCGTGTTATCTTAGCACGTGCCTTGGCACAGCGCACAGAATGCCTAGTGCTAGACGAACCGACAAACCACTTAGATATTAAGTATCAGCTGGAACTGATGACGATTGTAAAACGCCTTGATGCAACCGTAGTGGCTGCTATTCACGATTTGAATCTAGCAGCCATCTATTGTGATCGTCTCATTGCGTTAAAAGACGGTTCAGTAGTGTGTACAGGTACCCCTCATGAAGTATTGACAGAGGATACCATTCGCCACATTTACGGCGTGTCCGCCACGGTACAAACATTACCAAATGGACGATTAAATATTATATATAATATGGAATAAATAAAAAAAGAGGCGTGGATGATGAAACGAATGAATAAACAAGTCTGTGCAGCAGTGCTTATGGCATTAACTACTATGTCAATTAATAGTTATGCTGCAGATGTAATAATGAACAATAATGAAGAAGAAGTTACCATAAATGTTACAGCTAATCGTACAGCGTTATTAGATTTAGATACACCGGTATCGACTTCTGTTATTACCCAAGAGGATATACAAAATAGCGGCGCTAAGACGGCTTTTGATGCGGTCGCCAATGTACCGGGTGTAACCATTAATTCCTTTAGTGCGTCTGGTGCAGATTTTGGTGGCATGGATAGCCGTACGAATATTCGTGGCCTCGACCGCGGTGCACTTGTTCTTGTAAACGGTGTACCTATGAACTTAAATGGTAAGAGCGGAATTGGCTCTATACCTACCAGTGCCATTGAGCGCATCGAAGTTGTGAAGGGGGCGGCCTCTACCTTATATGGCGCAGAAGCTTTAGGTGGTGTTATAAATATTATTACAAAGACGCCGTCAAAAGAGGTCGGTTCTGCTACAGTAGCCGTGGGCAATCGAGGGGCTAAGCGATTTGATCTTTCTTATGGTACTGATCGTTTCCTTATTGGAATTGATAGAAAATACTGGGGAACTCAAGATCCATCTACACCTGTGAGGTATGACTATACGGGCCGTAAAGGTTATGATTACTACACTACGCGCAACAAGGGTAATTCCTTAGGCGTGTTCATGAGTGGTAAGCTTTCAGATAAGATAACCTTAAATTATAATCGCGCTGAAAGCCGTTCCTCCTTTGGTCTGATTAGTACAGAAACAAATCCTATGAGACAGGCTCATCATTCTACGACATATCATTACAAGGATGATCGCAACAATGCATCCTTGATCTATAAGGATGATAATACGACGGGAACATTATTTTATAATGACCGTACTATGCGTGGTGAAAGCCGTGTTCATAGTGCTAAACAGTTCAAGCCGACCGAAACCAGTTATGTAGCTCGTCAATATGGTATAGATGTACAACATGAATGGGACTTTAGAGGCGGTAAGGACTACCTGATTGCCGGGGTTACAGGTAAGCAAGAAACCTATCGCGCCACACAGGCCCCTGTGTATACACGGCCTCATCGTAATACCTATGCGGTGTACAGTAGCTATTCTCGTGAAATCAATCCAAAATGGACTGCCATTTTGGGCTTGCGCTATACAGCTATTAGTGATCCTATTAAGGATCAACATGTGTTAACGCCTCAGTTCCAATTGTTGCATACCATCAATAAAGATTCCTCCATGTACTTAAATATAGGGAAAGCTTACACGATGCCTAGCTTGAGTGATACATTCCGCAGTGTAAACCGCCAATACACAGCAGTAAGTGGTAAAAATCTTAAGCCTGAAGAGGGTTGGAACTATGAATTAGGTTATAAACGCCTTAATAAGAAGGATAGCTGGAAGGTGGACGTGTTCTATATGGACTTCAAGAACTTCTTCCAATGGCAACCTGATGTAAATGGTCGTCCAACCGTTCGCGTAAATGGTGGTCAATTCCACAATGTTGGGATTGAAGCTGAGTATAGTAGACATTTGTCAGATCGACTCAAAATGAGTGTAAGTGGTTCTTATTCTAATCCAAAACAAAGGGAAATGAATGAAACCTATTGGAAACAAGCGGCTCCTAAGTTACAGTTTACAACCGGTATTCATTATAAAAGCTCTACTTGGGATGCAGGCACATCTTTGAACTTTGTAACCAAACGTTTGCGCAATCGCGATGGTGGCTTGAACCCTAACATTGCTCTTTGGAATGCTTACGTTGGGTATCACTTTAATAAAGATGCTACATTACGCCTCGATGCACGCAATCTTTTGAATCGTCATAATGTGGTATCCAATGGAGATTATGAATATTGGGATGCACCATTCAATTATGAATTAAGTTATACACAAAAATTTTAATATGTATTAACGATACAATCCCTCGAGAATGCAGTAGTGGTAGGGGTATGGGTTTTGTGCGGTCCAAATAAATGTGTAATAATACAAATATGTAGTTTATATAATTGTGTGAATGTATATATGTGTTAAGTGAGGCATTTGGTATGAGACAACAAATTAAGCATCGTATATCTATACTTGTAGGTTTAGCATTGATAGGATTGTCTGTGAATGGATATGCAGCAGAGGTAAGTGCTGATAAGACTCCCACTACAGCTGCATCAAGTGAAACTAATGGAGTATCTGAAATCCATACTATTAATGTAACAGCAAATCGCATGGCTCTTTTAGATTTAGATACGCCGGCTGCGATGGATGTTATTACTCAAAAGGACCTAGCTAATAGCGGTGCTAAAAATGCATTTGATGCAGTTAATATGGTACCCGGTATTACGTCTTTTTCCTATGGTGCATCTGGTCTTGAATATGGGGCTATGGATAGCCGTGTGAATATCCGTGGCCTTGAGCGGGGCTCCTTGATTCTCATGAATGGGGTACCGATGAACCTCAATGGCAAGGGCGGCCTTAGCTCTATTCCGACTAGCTCTATTGAACGCATTGAAGTATTAAAAGGTGCAGCGTCTGCTTTATATGGCGCTGATGCTATGAGTGGTGTTATCAATGTAATTACTAAGACTCCAAGTAAAGAAGGAGGCTCTGCTACGGTAGGTTTTGGTAATATGGGTCGCCAAACTTATAAAATTAACTATGGGACGCCTCGCTTCTTAATAGGTGTGGAACGTAACTTCTTTGGCGCTCAAGATCCTGAAACCCCTATCCGCTCCGATATCGGTGGTTATGCTAGAGGGTATGAATATTATACAGCTCGTAACAAAGGGAATTCTTTAGGTGTATTTATGAGCGGTAAATTAAATGATAAGTTGACTTTGAACTTTAGCCGCTTTGAAGGTAATTCTTCTTTTGGACAGTTGAGTACAGAAACGAATCCTATTAAGCAAAGACTTCACTCTACAACATATGCTTATAAAGATACAAAAAATAATGCGTCTTTAGTTTATAAAGATGGCAATACGACAGGTACTCTCTTCTACAACGATAGAGATTTGTATGGTAAAAGTCGCGTACATAGCAAAAAGGCATATACGTTGAGTGATAACAACTATATTGCTCGACAATATGGTTTCGATGTGCAACATGAATGGGACTTCCGCGGTGGTAAGGATTATTTAATTGCGGGTGTACTTGGTAAACGAGAGACATATCGCACTACATCGGGTCCATACTATGGAAATCCACATCGCAATAGTTATGCCATTTATGGTACATACTCTTATCAAATCAATCCTAAATGGACGAGTATTTTAGGCTTGCGTTATTCGGATATTAAAGACCCTGTGAAAAATCAACGCGTATTAATTCCTCAGTTCCAATTACAACATCGTATTAACAAGGAATCATCCATGTATATAAATGTTGGTAAAGCCTTTAGAATGCCGAACTTAAGCGATACTTTCAAGAAAATTAATAAAGGCTATGCCTCTGTTAGTGGACGTAATTTGAAACCTGAAGAAGGTTGGAATTATGAATTAGGCTACAAACATATTACCAACAAAGATAGCTGGAAAATAGCGGCCTTTTATATGGACTTTAAGAACTTCTTCTCTTGGAAACCGGATAGCAATGGTAAAAACACGATTCGCGTAAATGGTGGTCGCTATAGAAATGTCGGTATCGAAGCCCAATATGGTCGTAAATTAACAGATCACTTAAAAATGACTGTGGGTGCATCGTATTCTAATCCTAAACAACGAGAAATCGATAAGACCTATTGGAAACAAGCTAACCCTAAATTGCAATTTACAGGGGGTATCCATTACAATAGCTCAACCTGGACTGCAGGTACTAGCATCAACTTTGTCACAAAACGGATGAAGAACCGCGATGGCGGTATTAATCCTAATCTTATAGCTTGGAATGCATACGTAGGCTATCAGTTCAATGAAAACTCATCCTTGCGGATAGATGCACGTAACTTGTTGAACCGTCACAATGTTATTTCCAACGGTGACTGGGAATACTGGGATGAACCATTTAATTACCAACTCAGCTATACTCAAAAATTCTAGACTTTATGTAATCGCTAATTAGAACTATACAAGGAGTATCATCATGAACAAGAAAATTGGATTTTTCATATGTTTGATGATACTCCTTTGTGTATGTTTAACAGGTTGTGGACCTCAATCTGAGGATGGTGTAACGCCATATACGCGTTATGTTGAAAGTCACGATGGCGTTCAAGTTGCTGTTCCAGAGCATCCAAAGCGGATTTTATCACTGTCCTCTGCATTTGACACAATTTTATTAGGACTTATAGAACCAGAGCGTTTAGCAGGCATTAATAAATTGTCTACCTATGAGGAATATTCGCTAGAGGCAAAGCGCGCAAAGTTGGTAAAACCTGTGTTGAGCTCGTATCCTTTGGAGAAAATTATAGCCTTGAAACCGGATCTCGTTATAGCGCCAGATTATATATCGGCTGATGTTATCTATGGTTTACGGCACATGGGTATAGCCACTGTTGTGGTACCTACTCCTTCTACGGTGGACGGAGTGATTCAGAATGTGATGGAGATTGCTCATATTATCGGGGAAGATGAAAAGGGTAGCTTTTACAATCGGAAGATTCACCGTGAAATAGATGAAATAAAGCACCTAGCGGAATCTATTCCACTTGAGCAGCGCAAGACGGTTCTCTTTGTGTCATCTATGGACGGATACACGGGCACAGGAAGCCTTTTTGATGATATGTGTCACTATATGAGCATCTATAATGCACCTGATCGAATTGGTTTACCACCACGAATACCTTTTGGGGAGGAGCGTGTGCTAGCCATGAATCCAGACTATATTTTTATTCCATCCTATAAGGGAATGGACAAGAATTTGGCGGATAGATATTTAAAGAATCCGGCCTTTCAAAATCTACCTGCTATTAAGGAAAATCGAGTTAAACCCTTACCAGCAGCGTACCTGTATACAATGAATCAGCATATTGGTGAAGCGATGCTAGCCATTATGCATACTGTGTATCCTCAATTAGAAAGGAATTCTCATGACTAGACAGAAACAACGCATCATGGCCATAACTCTGATTGGGGTATTGCTATGTATTGTGAGTTTATTGGCACTCCATGTAGGGACCATTATGATCCCTATCGGAGGGGGCGTGCAAAGTATTTTAAATGGCATGGGCATACCTGTGAGCTTCACGGAGCCCATTACGGCTGAACAAGAGGCTGTACTGTGGTATATCCGCATGCCACGCCTTATCATTGGACTTCTCGTGGGAGGCGCCTTGGCATTGGCTGGTGCGGTTATGCAAGGGGTATTCTCCAATCCATTGGCAGATCCAGGTATTATGGGCGTATCCGCTGGGGCATCTCTCGGTGCGGTTATCGCCATTGCTCTTGGCGTAACATCCCTTAGTATGTTTTACATGCCTGCTTTTGCCTTCGTAGGGGCCTTTGTATCCGTTGGAATTACTATTTTGTTAACTTGGCGTAATAACAAGCTCGATACCACAACCTTGTTGCTGGCGGGTGTAGCTGTTAGTATGCTGCTCGGCGCTTTTACATCGGGCATCTTGACCATGATCAATGAGTACCGGTTGCGTGAATTCTTATTCTGGATGGTGGGGGGCCTAGATTTCCGCCGTTGGGATCACGTTTTGCTCGCCGTGGGTCCTATCATGACGGGCAGCGTTATATTGATGATGCTCGGTCGTCACTTGAATGTGCTCGTTCTGGGTGATACAGAGGCGCGTGCCTTAGGCTTGCCTGTTATGGCATATCGCATGGTATTCCTATTTCTAGCATCCGTAGTTACAGCTACCGCTGTATGTGTCAGCGGATCCATCGGCTTTGTAGGTCTTGTAGTACCTCATATTGTACGGCTTTTGGTTGGGCCGGATCATCGAATACTATTGCCTATGGCGGCTGTTGGAGGTGCCTTATTCCTCGTATTCTGCGATACATTAGGCCGCGTCATTGCTCAGCCAGTTGAGATTCGAGTAGGTATCATGACGGCTCTATTAGGGGCACCATATTTTCTATATTTACTTCATCGCTTGCGTCGTAAAGGAGGGGCCTAATGAAACTAGATGTTCAATCTCTATCTGTCACATTAGGAGACACAACCATTGTAAAAGAGGCATCCTTTGCTATTGACCGAGGCGAGTTCGTAGGCATTATCGGGCCTAATGGCTCCGGTAAAACGACGTTGTTAAAAGCATTGCGTGGCCTTTATCCTACATCTGGTGGAGATGTTTTGTGGGATGGTAAAAGCATCTCTTCTTTGAGCGATAAAGAAATCGCTCATCATGTGGCGTATATGCAACAGTCTGTAAATGTTTCCTTCGATTATGAAGCCATCGATATTGTGATGACCGCTCGTTATCCTTATTTGAAATGGTGGGAACAAGAAGGCCCTGAAGATAAAGTTATCGTTGAACAGGCTATGAAAGAGGTAGGCGTTTATCATCTGCGGAATCGTTCTGTACAATCTTTGAGTGGCGGTGAGCGTCAACGGGTATTCTTAGCAAAGGCTTTGGCACAACAAACAGAGGTCCTATTACTAGATGAGCCGACGGCTGCCCTCGATCTAGTATATGCTGACGATATCTTTCATGAGGGTCGCAGATTATGTGACGAAGGTAAAACGATTTTAATTGTCGTTCATGACTTAGAATTAGCCGCAAAATATTGCACTAAACTCGTCTTAGTTAGTGATGGTCACATCGTTGATGTAGGTGCACCTCGAGATGTGCTCACTGCAGATAATTTAAAAGCTGCCTTCCACTTGTCTGCAGCAGTTTACGACGATCCATATTTCAAACAACAACGTATCTTTGTGTTCCCAAAAGGAACTACGGATATTGAGGATTATAAACAAACAGAGACTAGTGGAGAGATGTCAATTGACCCTCAACTGAAATAGACATATAAGTGCCTATGTATAGGTCAGTAAATTTCCTGTTTATATTGATATATTTGTATTGCTATTCCTAGCGAGGTCAGGCTTATGTTATATCCATTTACTGCTATTGTTGGTCAAGATGAAATGAAGTTGGCTCTCTTACTCAATGCTATAAACCCATCAATTGGCGGTGTGTTAATCGAGGGCGAAAAAGGCACTGCAAAGTCTACGGCTGTACGTGCATTGCCAAGCCTGTTACCTCCGATGGAAACAGGGACTGATGCGATGACCGTAGTAGAATTACCTATAAATGCTACGGAAGACCGCGTTGTAGGGTCTATTAATTTAGAAAAGGCCTTGCAAGAGGGTGTGAAAGCCTTTGAACCAGGGATTTTACACGCAGCACATCAAAATATTCTCTATGTAGATGAGGTTAATCTATTAGATGACCACATTGTAGATATTTTGCTAGACGTGGCCGCTATGGGTGTAAACACCGTAGAACGGGAAGGGGTAAGCCATTCTCATCCGTCTCGTTTTATCCTCGTCGGAACTATGAACCCTGAAGAGGGGGACCTCAGACCTCAGCTATTAGATCGCTTTGGGTTGTCCGTCATGGTCTATGGTGAACAGGATCCAGCACAACGGATGGAGGTGATTAAGCGACGTCTTGCATTTGGCGATGCTCCACAAGCGTTTATAGCGTCTTATGAGGAATCGGAGCGAGCATTATATGAGCGCCTGCTACAAGCTCGCAAATTATTACCAACCATTATTCCCTCCGATGATAGTTTGCTTAAGATAGCGAGCATCAGCATTGGTGTCGGCGTTGATGGACATCGGCCAGACATTACGATGATGCACACCGCTCGCGCTCATGCAGCCTTTCACGGTCGCTCACAAATCGTAGATGACGACATTAAGGTGGCCGCAAGATTGACGTTAAAACATCGCATGCGGAGATTGCCTTTTGAAGAACAAGGTCACGACGAAGACCGCATCGATACAGCAGTATCTGTGGTGATTGAGGGCTAGCTATGGATACATCTGTACAAGAGGCCCTCAAAATAGGTCTTGTAAACGACCAGATACATAGCATCGTCATTTCTGGGGGGACTGGTGTCGGTAAAAGTTTTATGGTTCGTCAGTGCCTCCACACATGGCATATTCCCTATCGTGTTATACCGGTTTATATAGATAGCTCACAACTTCAAGAAAGCATCGATTTTGAAGCCTCTCTCGAGCAAGGCAAGATGATCATGGCCTCTAGTCTATTAGATGACGATAATACGCGATGCTGGCTCATCGATGATGGTCATGTTCTATCTCCAGAAGTGCGTCATGCCTTATTAACAGAGGCAAAACGCCGCCAAATCTTGTTGATTATGACCATAAACCATGAGGATAGAGCCTTAACTGATGCGGAATGGGAACTCGTAGACGTACATGTATCTATGGAACCAGCTTTATTGGAATCTAGGGTAGCAGTATTACAACAAACTCGAGATGTAATTTCTTGTGCAGATACTGTGTTACCTTCAACAGAAGAGCACTCATCTAAGGATGTAGTCAGTTTAATCGATCATAAGCGGATTTCATCGATTGCCGTTCCTGATGCAATGATTTCATTAGCCATTTCCTATGCACTCCAAGCTCGTACTGTAGGTTACGGTGCAGAGTTTATATTGCTTCAAGTTATGAAATCACTGGCGCTTCTTGATGGTGTTTCTTATTGTAAGCCTATTCATGCAGAGAGGGCCGCTCTTTATGTACTGCCTCATCGGATGAAGCGTGATGACACAACCACATCACAGCCTTCACAAGGGGAGAATGGAAATAGTAAAGCGGATAGAAATCAACTAGAAAATAGGGCCGAACATGCATCGGACCAAGCTGATGAAGATGCACAATATGAAGCGGACCAAAATGATTCTATGGGCAATGAAGCAGCTCCTAAGGATTCAAACGCTAATGATGGGGACACTCATTCTGTTATGAATAGTGCAGAAGATGCATCTTCTCAGCAAGACGATTCAAGTGAAGCTGATGGTTCTAATCAATCTAACGACTTAGATGCTACACAGAAGGAATCCAGTGATTCCGAGGCTATGAACGTAGGTGGAGACGACTCACAACGCTTATCCTCTTTATGTTTGCCCGATACGGTTGCCCGTATAGCTAACCAATTATTCCAATGGAAACTAGAATCCTCTAAAACAGTGGACCGTCAGTATCGCAAGGGCTCAGGTCGTCGCCTCATGACCAAAACAAAGGACACTAGAGGGCGTATGATTCGAGCTTACCAAGATGAACATGCCTTAGAGGACTTGGCGCTAGTAGATACGTTGCGAGTGGCGGCGCCTTATCAACGATTACGGGCTGCTACTAAGACGGAACAAGGAAAGCTATCTACTCAGTCCCAGCAATTAAAGCATCAAGACGGTAAGGGATTATCTATAGTGATAAAACCTCAGGATTATCGCCGAAAAGCCCGTGAAAAGCGCATTGGCGCATACCAGCTTTTCGTAGTAGATGCCAGTGGATCTATGGCGGCGCGTCATCGCATGGAGGCCACTAAAGCGGCTATTCTCAGTCTCTTGCGAGACTCCTATATCCACCGTGATTCGGTAGGGCTCATTGCGTTCCGCAAGGAGTCGGCAGAGGTGTTATTGCCTTTTACGCGCAGCGTTGAGCGAGCAGAGCGATTGTTAGCCTCTATGCCTACAGGCGGTAAAACGCCGTTAGCTCACGGTTTACGGATGGCCTATACCATGTGCGATAGATTGTTGCGTGCCCATCGGGCGGAACGAATTCAGATTATATATATCACCGATGGTCGAGCTACGTCGGGTGATTCTGAGGACCCTGTAGCGGAGTCCAAGCAATGGGCTCGTATCCTTGGTACTTTGCCTGTAGATTGTATCGTTATCGATACGGAAACGGGCTTTATCAAACTTGGATTGGCTAAGGAATTATGTAAATTGATGAATGGCAGTTATTATGCCATGGATACTATTACTGCAGATCGTATTTTGCGAGTGTCTCGGAGGTAGATCATGAGTCGACTCATGTATATTTCTAACTTAGGAAAACAAATCCAATATATAGAAAAGACCGTTGCTACCTACCCTGAATTGATACAAGGCGAGGTGGATATTTGCAATATGAAAAAGCCGCCTCTCTGGGACGGTGATTTTGAAAGTCGCCTTCGTGCTGCCGATGTAGTACTCGTAACAAACATGGGGGTTGGCTTAGACTCGCCATTCTTAGAACGCCTTGAACGATGGCTATATGCGCATCATCCAAAATACTGGATCGATGTGGTAGAACCTAAGAAAACGGATATTCTGTATCGTAATATAGATGAGGATAAACGGATTCGTCTTGAAAGTTATCGTCGTACTAGTGGCATCATGAACTATGTGCGGCTCATTAACGGTGCTTTCAGTACAAAACCAATTTCTGAATGGGAAGAACCTGACCGAATTCCGTGGCAAGCCATTATGGGGCGAGCAGGCAATATCTACGAGACCTATGATGAGTTTATGGATGCCGAAGGAAACCCTGATTGGCCGTCCATTGCGGTGTACTTTTACCGTGACGAGTGGATTATGGGGGATATTTATTATCAACAGGCCTTATTTGAAGAGATTTATAAGCATCAGTACAATCCGATTATCTTTTATGGTCAGTATGGCTCGAATCCTCGCGTAGGCATTCCGAATATGAAACTGTCTATGAACTATCTTTTTGGGAAAGATGTATTCCCCTTTGACGTGCTTATCAACACTTGTAAATTCTCCTTCCAGTCCTTAGGGGCTCAAACCTTGGAGGAGTTAAAATTACAGGACGTACCTATCGTTCAAGGGTATACCATATACATGGATGAGAAATCTTGGGTTGAGAATCCACAAGGTGTAACGCCTTTAGATGTGAATTTATCTATATCTCAGCCTGAGTTAGATGGTGTTATTCAAGGCGGTGTAGTGGCTTGTCAGACCTTTGATGAGCGTGGTCACTATGTGTATTTACCTGTGAAAGAGCGTATTGCTGCTATTGTACAGCGAGCTATTAAATGGTCTACATTGCGCCATATTCCTGTATCGGAACGAAAAGTGGCCGTTATATTACATAACTATCCGCCTAAGAATTCCAATATTGGTTCCGCAGCTGGCCTAGATACGCCTGAGTCGGTGCTGCGGTTATTGCGAGACATGAAAGCAGAAGGCTATACCATCGACACGGTGCCAGAAACAAGTGCAGACTTGATGGATGTGGTAACGTCTCATATGACGAATGACCGCTCTATGCTCACCGATGAACTGCTAGCCTCTGCAGAAGGTCGCTTGAGTAGCGATGATTACAAAGCATACTTTGGTACACTTCCGGAAGATACTCAGGTGGCGATGATTAAATCTTGGGGCGAAGCCCCAGGTGATGTATTCGTTTACGATGATGAAGTCATTATTCCAGGTTTCTCCAATGGCAATCTATGGATTACGGTACAGCCACCGCGTGGGTTCGGGGAGAATGTATCGGCCATTTACCACGATCCATGTTTGCCACCACCGCATCAATATTTAGCATTTTATCACTGGGTGCGGAACGTCTTTCAAGCTGATGCAGTTATTCATGTCGGTACACATGGATCTCTAGAATGGCTGCCAGGTAAAGGAGCTGGCCTCAGCGCTAGTTGTTATCCTGAAATTGGTATTTCTAGTTTGCCAAATATTTACCCTTATTGGACAACCATTATAGGGGAAGGCATCCAAGCCAAGCGGCGTAGCTCGGCTTGCTTAGTAGGGCACTTGTCGCCACCGATGACGACAGCGGGCCTCTATGATGAGTTCGAAGAATTAGAAACCTTGCTCGATGAACATAGTCATTTTGAGCGGGAACATCCGGAAAGCGTCTCTAATATAGGCGAAGTGATTCGGGAAAAGGCCATGGAGTGTCATCTCATCAATGAAGATCGAGGCTTAACGATGACGGTGGACGATATTATTACAGAGATCCATGAAAAGCTGAGCGACTTGAAACATATGCAGATGCGTAATGGCTTGCACATCTTGGGGAAAGGGCCTGAAGGGGAGAATTTAGAAGAATTTATTACTGCTATTGTAAGCACCCCTCAAGGTGAAATTCCATCAGGTCTTGCTACCATCGCAGAAGAATTAGGGTATGATTGGTCCTATATGGTGGAACATGCTGGCGAAATTCATTCAGATGGTATACGATATAGTGTTACCATAGATCGAATTTGGAATGAATTGCGTAACTTTGTAAGCTATGTGGTCAATACATCAGATTATACAGTGCCCGAACGGTTAGAACCTTTGGCGAATGCTATCGTTCGAGAGTATATTCCTAAATTAGGTGACACCAAGAACGAGCTAAGCTCCATTTCAAATGCCTTACAGGGCAGATATGTAGAGCCTGGTCCTGGGGGATCCCCATCGAGCGGTCAAGTCGACGTACTGCCTACGGGACGTAACTTCTATGGTTTAGATGAAAGAGTTTTACCGACGAAGATAGCCTATCAATTAGGCATAGAGTTGGCAGATCAAGTCATCGCTGATTATATTTTGAATGAACAACGGTATCCTGAGACGATTGGTATTATCCTATGGGCTACGAGCAATTCTAGAAGTCATGGTCAGTGTTTAGGTGAGTTCCTTTACTTGTTAGGGGTTCGACCTAAATGGCAATCGGGTGGTCGCGTGTCAGGTTTAGAAGTGATTCCTTTAGAAGAATTACAGCGTCCTCGCATCGATGTGATGGGCCGCATCAGTGGTCTCATTCGAGATATGATGCCTACTGCCATCGGCTGGCTTGATAAAGCCGTTGAAATGGTGGCAGAATTAGACGAGTCCTTGGAAGATAACTACGTGAAAAAGCATATTCACGATGATGTGGATTGGCTCGTTGAACAAGGAGAGGACATTCTGTTGGCTACTAAAAAGGCTAGACTCCGCATCTTTGGCGATCCGCCCCAAGCTTATGGCACGGGGGTGGGCGCCCTAATTGAAGGCAAAAACTGGGAGTCTTTACAAGATATTGCTCAAGTTTACAGCAAGTGGAGTAGCTTTCATCTGCACAAGGACATTCCTCAGGACATGAGGCTATTCCAGCGTCGATTAACCACGATGGATGTAACCATTAAGAATGAAGATAATCGGGAAACTCATATTATGAGTGCCGACGATTATTATAGTTATCACGGTGGCCTTATTGCAGCGGTACGAACTGCGAAAGGCAGTGCACCGCGCGCCTATGTGGGAGATAGCTCAGACCGCAATCGTGTTGTGATGAGGTCCTTAGGTGACGAAATTCGCCGCGTCGTGCAAGGGGAAACGCAGAACCCTAAATTTATTCAAGCTATGATGCAACATGGCTACAAAGGGGCATCGGATATGTCGAATGTCGTATCCCATACCTTTGGTTGGGATGCTACGAGTGATGTCGTACCAGACTGGGTCTATGAAGGGTATGCTAATAAGTATGCTTTAGACAAGACGGTACAAGACTGGATGCGCAATGTAAATCCTTGGGCCTTACAGCGCATTACAGAAACCTTGCTAGAGGCTTCTCAACGTGGCTATTGGAATGCATCGCCTGAAATATTACAGGATTTGCAATCATTATTTATTTCCATGGAAGGGGTTATAGAAGGTCGTTAGTATGAAGCACAGAATATCTATTATATGTACCATAGTAATGATGGTACTTCTAGTGGTCGGTTGTGGTCCTACGCAGACGGGGACAACGGGCACGACACATCAAGTTACGGATGGCACTGGTGTAACTGTTACGGTGCCTAGTGAGCCGAAGCGAATCGTCCCTATTGCTGCGAGTACAGAGGATATAGTGTTATCCTTGGTTGATCCGAGCCGAGTGGCAGCCGTTGGCACCGTGCCTAATAATGTACCTGATGAGTCTGCCAAGGTGGGGACGCATGTGAAAGCAACTGCTGAATCCATGCTTTCAGTACAACCTGATTTAGTATTAGTTCCAAACTGGATGTCTCCAGATGCAATTGGGGAAATGCGAAATATGCAGATTCCCGTTTACGTCTATAAGACTCCGACTACGGTAGAAGAAGCAAAAGCAGTTATCCATGAAATTGCAGGACTCTTACACGCTTCGGATGAAAAGATGATTGCTAGCATGGATGCAGATTTGAAAACTGTCGAAGAGTTAGCAAATAAACATACCGGTGAACGCCCTGTAGTAGCATTTTATACGCAATTTGGTTTAACCGGTGGCAAAGGGTCAACCTTTGATGATATGACTAAATATCTGAAGGTTACCAATGCGGCCGCCCAATTAGGCTTGGGGCCTTTTGATAATGGGACGCGAGAGGATTTAATTAAAGCGAATCCAGACATTATCATCATCCCATCGGTGGCCTATACTTCGGATGGTACTACGCCAGCAACGGCAGAACAGCTCTATTCTGACCCTGCTTTGCAAGGGGTTAAGGCCATCGCCAATCGTCGTGTGTTCCTCGTAGATTCCTCGCAGGTCATGAGTTATTCTCAATTTATGACTCGTGCAATGGTTTCTATGGCACAAAATATATATAACAAATGATTTAGTGTGTGTGGAGGTTTTTATGAAAGTATCAAGAATGCAACGATTATCCATGTACATAGGGTTAGCTCTCGTATTTGGTAGCACATTGAGTGCACCTAGTGTATCAGCTGTTGACGCTGGTGATGCGAAAGAAGCGCATACCATTGTTGTTACGGCGACTCGTAGTGAACAACAGCTTTCAGAAGTGCCAGCTAGTGTAGGCGTAGTAACAGGCGACGATATTCGTGAGCGCCATGCTACGAATATGAACGAAGCCTTGAACATCGTACCGGGCGTAGATATTAATACGTATGGTGGTGGCGTAGGTTACACGAACTCCAATGCATTCCGCATCAATGGGTCTGACCAAGTATTGTATTTGGTAGACGGCATCAATATGGGGGCGGCTGGTGTGAATCCGCCGATGACTATTTTGAAAGATATGTCTAGTATTGATCGCATTGAAGTTCAACGTGGTGCAGGCTCTACATTGTATGGTTCCGGTGCCATTGGTGGTGTAGTAAATGTAATCACTGCAAAACCTGAGCAAGGTGTACAAACTAAGCTTCGCGTGATGGGTGGCAGCAATGATTTAGAGCAATACGCAATTACCAACGAAGGTAGCCAAAATGATTGGTATTGGCGTGTAGGCGTACAAAAAGATATTATTGGTTCCTATAAAGATGGTCATGGCGTGCGCGTTCCGCAACATGGCAATAGCCACACTGCATCTTTCATGGTGGGCAATAAAATCAATGATAAGAACGATGTAAAAATATCTTACGATACATATCGTGGTGATGTAATGTATTCCGACCATTTGGGTGCCCTCAACCATATTCGTTATGGTAATGAAGCGAATGATTCCTTACGCGCGATTTGGAAGAACAAAATCAGCAATCGTTGGAGCCATCAATTATACTTGATGAACAATCATTATAAAACAACATACGATGGGTACTTAACAGATGTGAAGACTCGTGGTATTGGCGATCAAGTTACGTATAAAGCAAAAGACCATACTGTAGTAGGCGGCTTTGACTGGAGACAAGATAAGGTGCTTAATATGGGTGGCGTGAAGCTTACGAATACATCTTACTTCATTCAAGATGAATGGAAATTTGCTCCTAAGTGGACTGTAACGCCTGGTATCCGTGTTGACCATCATTCCTCCTTCGGTACGCATACATCTCCATCCATCAGCCTTGGCTATGATGTAAATGAGAAGACAAATGTGTATGCTGCGTATAAAGAGTACTTCTTAGCCCCTACACCATACCAATTATTTGATGGCTTCAATGGCAATCGCAATTTGAAACCGGAAACAGGTCATGAATTTGATTTAGGTGTACACCACAAATTCGGTAAAACATGGAATAGTAATCTTAGTTTCTTCAGCCGTAGTACGAAGGATAAAATCGGTTGGGTTATGACAGATCCAGCAAATTTTACAGGCCAATATCGCAATTTTGACACTGAAAAAGCTCGTGGCATCAATGCGGATGTGCGTAAACAATTGACGAACCACTTGTCCGCACGCCTTGGCTATACGTATACTCATATTGATGCGACACCAACTCGCAAAGCAAATCGCGATGGGTATGTGCCAAAACATGCTGTTAACGCAGGCCTTGATTACAACGATGCTAAATGGGATGCTCATTTGGATATCCGCGGTATCATTAATCGTCCTGGCCCTGCAGATAATGTATTCCCACGTAAAACGTACTGGTTGGCGGATATCAGCGCTAACTATCGTGTACGCGAAAATGTTACTATATTTGGTCGTATCAATAATATCTTTGATACATACTATGCAGAACAATCTAACGTTCGTTGGGGCAACCCTGGTGACTGGTGGCCAGGTCAAGGTCGCAACTTCCGTCTAGGTGTAGAAGTGACTATCTAATAGATATAACTACTGCAATGGCTAATAGATATAACTACTGTAATGGTTCGATTATAAAGCTATACTAATAATTGACAATTACATCATAGTTATTTGTATAGCTTCAAAATGTAATTTATATCATGGTGAAAGAGCCTCTTATGGGGCTCTTTCATTTTTATTATAATTTTTGATGATATATTGAGACCGCACTAAGCACCATGAGAGTTATTTTCAATAACCGATAAATTGGGTATAGGTAAATAAGTATATGTTATAAAACTATAGATTTTCTATAGTAAAAGCTCTATAATATTATGTATCTATCTATCTATAGGTATTCATAGTTTATGTTTTGTGATGTAAACGTATATTTGCTTGTATAGTAAATGTTTTGTTACTTTCACAGTTATCAAAACCTTCCCATGGAGAAGGTTGATTTTTAGAGGAGTTGGATCGAAATGAAACAACCAGAATTATCGCCGTATATGATGGCTCGCAAGCCGTCTGGCATTCGCCTAGGACAAATTAAATTCTTGGAACGTAAGAACCCACCTATCTTGGTGAATGGTTCTATTGGCAATGTAATGCGTCCTATGCATCCCGCCATGCAGCGTAGGTTGTTTGATTTGGGTGGTGTCAATAGCCCGTTCCACAATGGTATTGTGCCATATGTGCCAACTACGGGCACTGATGAGTGTCGTGAAGCGTTTTTACACATTTTGCGCAGTCAAGGTTTTGATACGACAGGTCTTGATGTACTCGTGACAGACGGTGCATCCATGGCGATGGAAATTATCATGCTTGGCGTATGTGGTGGTGCAGGCGAAGAGGAACGTCCTCTCTTGATGTTCAATCCTTCTTATACAAATTATGATGCAGTAGGTCTTCGCATAGGCCGTAAAACAGTAACAGTAGAACGGGAGCTCAATGAAAATGGTGAGTTTGAATTGCCATCCGTAGAGACTGTAGAGAAGCGCATTATCGACACAAAACCTGGTGCGTTGCTTATCATTCCTTATGACAATCCGACTGGTCAATTGTTTAGCAAAGAAACGCTCATTGAATATACAAAATTGTGCGTTAAACATAATTTATGGATTATCTCTGACGAAGCGTACCGTGAATTGGCTTATGAAAAAGGGAAAGAAACATCTAGCATTTGGGCTTTAACCGATAAAGATGTGCCTGGCATCGAAGGTCGCCGTATTAGCCTTGAAACAGCTAGTAAAGTTTGGAATGCGTGTGGACTTCGCATTGGAGCCATCATTACGGATAATAAATTATGCTATGAAAAATCTGTTGCGGAATATACGGCAAACCTTAGCGCTAATACATTGGGCCAATATATTTTTGGCGCTTTGAAACATGAGTCCTATGCGCAGTTGCACAATTGGTATGAGCAACAACGCGACTACTATCGTCAAATGATCTTTGAGCTCCATAAAGGGTTTAAAGAGGTAGAACCAGACTTCATCGTATCCCGTCCTGAAGCATCTATTTACTTTGTAATCGACGTGAGAAAGGTGGCAAAACCTGGCTTTGACGGCGTGGAATTTGCTTCCTGGTGTGCCGAACACGGTGCAGTAAGCCTTGATGATGGTAAGGAATATACACTCCTCATGGCGCCGCTCAATGGTTTCTATAGCGGTAAAAACGGTGATAATAACCCTGGTAAAACACAATTACGCGTGTCCTTCTGTGAAAATCCAGAACTATTGCGCTTGGCTCCTGAATTATTATCTAAACTATTCAGAGCTTATGAAGCACAACGAAATGTATAAACATAAAGAGTGCCATTCCCAAAGGGAAGGCACTCTTTTTGCATTGTAAGTTATCATTATGAGTTATATAGATACTATGTATGGTATAGTATTACATAAAAAAGAGCTATAATATTCAAAATTATAGCTCTTTTCGTTTTTCCCTAGATATGGTAAATAGGGAAGGACTTTTATTTACTTTCTTCATCATGATGCGGTCCCTTAGTACGTATTTCGACTGCCAGTTGCTCGCTAGGTATGGAGCTTTCCTCAGTTGCTGGATATGAAGTGTCTTCTAAGATAACCGTTTCTAATAATTTGTCAATTTCATCAGACTGGATGGATACTTCTTTGTTGTACCATTCGCCAAATTCGCGAATAACCTCTTCGTTGCGACGGAAATAGGTATATTGGTCGATTTTACGCGATTCTACAAGTTCAGCATTCTCTAAGATGCTCATAAATGTAGAAATAGAAGATTGAGATACACCGCAGCGCTTTTGGATGCTCTTAACGCTCACACTATGTGGAAAATCGATAAGAGTTTTAGAGTGTACTTGTACACCGAATTCTTTCTCTGGGTGTTTTAGCCACAATATAATATCTAACCGATGCGGATTTGATAATGCTTTCAAGATTTTTAACGGGTCCATAGGGCCTCCTCTTAATTAAAAAATAACGAGTTCCCAACCTTGACCGTGGACTTGCATTATGCGGTCGTATTATACGCGTCTTGCTCCGTATAGGGTTTTTGCTACCTTTATCATACGCTACTTTTCTTGTGAAAGCTAGACTTACTTATAAATTTCACGAATTGATGAATTTTATTGCACTCATCTAGAAGGGAAAGTATACATTAGTATTAATATATAATGAGTATATATACAACCTGTAGAGACTTTTATAATATATTTCTGAAAAATATAGAATATATTCATCTTTCTGTGATAATTTTTAAAGGTATTTTGGTTCTAAATAGAGAAATATATATACTATATGAACTTATGTAAGTCTAAGCTTTCATTTAAAGGAGCTGAGTATATGGCAATTGATCGCAATGAAACATTTGATGTTATCGTTGTTGGCGCAGGGCCAGCGGGTTCTGCGGCAGCATTACGCCTTGCGGAGCAGAGGGTAAAAGTTTTACTTATCGAACGTGGAACCGCACCAGGTGCTAAAAATATGATGGGTGGACGCATCTATACACATTCTTTGGAGCGTCTTGTACCGGACTTTAGAGACCGTGCGCCGTTGGAACGAAAGGTAACAAAAGAGCGCATTTCTATAGGCACAGGTAATGAAATGACTACCATTGAGTATAGTTACGAAGATGGTGAACCTAATGAAGAATCCTACGTAGTATTGCGTGCTAAATTTGATAAATGGCTAGCAGAAGAGGCAGAGAAAAAAGGGGCTCTCCTCGTATCTAATGTACAGGTAACAGAGCTTATTACCGAAGGTGAAGGTAAACATCGCCGCGTAATAGGGGTTCGCTGTCACGATGACGAAGTATATGCAAAACTAGTTGTCATCGCAGAAGGTTCTAATACATTATTATTGGAACAGGCTGGTCTTACAGGCCCTACAGATCCAAAAACAATGGCTGTAGGGGTAAAAGAGGTATATAAACTCAAAAAAGAGGATCTTGAAAATCGTCTTATGCTATCTGGCGATGAGGGGATGGCGTGGCTTACATTGGGGGACATGACCGATGGCCTATTAGGTGGTGGCTTTATTTATACGAATAAAGACAGCCTTTCCGTAGGGATGGTTGTAGGCCTTGAAGATATCGGCAAAGCTAATAAATCGGTAGATGATATGCTGTTAGCTTTCACAAACCATCCAAGAATCGCACCACTATTAAAAAATGGTCAATTGAAGGAGCATAGTGCGCATCTCGTGCCAGAAGGCGGATTTAAAGCGCTGCCTAAGTTGGGCGGTAATGGGTATGTTATCGTCGGTGATGCGGCGCGCATGTGTATGAACTTGGGGTATACCATTCGTGGGATGGACCTTGCCATCGAATCTGGCATGTGTGCAGCCGATGCAGTTAACGTAGCCTTGCGCGATGAGAACATGGAGCGCGTTGCTAAATTGTATGAACGTCAAATCAAGAATTCTTGGCTATATAAGGACATGAAACTTTATAAAAATATGCCTGCCTTCCTCGCATCCAACCCTCGTATATTTAAAGAGTATCCAGCTCTTGTGAATAATGTGATGCGCGATGTATTCACTGTAAACGGTGATGGGGCAGTACCAATGATGAAAAAATTGATGAGTAGTGTAAGTGATGTAGGTTTAGTTACCTTGATTCGTGATGCTTGGAAAGGGGTGCGTTCCCTATGAAATTAGAAGAGCGCTTGGGCGCCAATAAATACTATGTAGATGAAACGTCTCCTCATATCATTGTGGATGGCGCTGGCTTTGGTCTGGAAGAGAAAATGAAACTCGTAAATGGCTGTCCTGCTGGTTTATATACATTACAAGAGAATGGCGATTTAGCATTTGATTTCGCTGGTTGCCTTGAATGCGGTACCTGTCGTGTTCTCTGTGGCGAAACCATCGTAAAAACTTGGAAATATCCGCGTAACGCTAAGGGCGTAGAATTTAGACAGGGGTGAGTGTATGGAGTTATTAGTATGTATCAAACAGGTTCCAGATACATCTGAGATTAAGCTGGATCCAGAAACGAATAATCTCATCCGCACAGGTCTGCCTAGTATTGTAAACCCTTATGATATGCATGCGTTAGAGGCAGCTCTTGCGGTAAAAGACCAATATGAAGATAGCCGTGTAACCGTTGTCACTATGGGGCCTCCACAAGCCGAGGCGGCACTGCGCGAGTGTTTATCCCTCGGTGCAGATGATGCGGTGCTCATTACAGACCGTGCTTTTGGCGGTGCAGATACATTGGCTACAAGCTATACGATTGCTTCTGCCATTCGTCATATTCAACGTACCATGAATCGCGAGTTCCAAATGATTTTCTGCGGCAAGCAGGCTATCGATGGTGATACGGCTCAGGTAGGGCCTCAAATTGCTGAGGAATTGGGCATGGCGCAAGCTACCTATGCTTGTGAATTATCTGTAGATCAAGCAACCCAAAAGGCGATTGTGAAACGAGAACATGAAAATGGCTATGAAATTGTGGAAGTTCCATTACCTCTATTGGTAACGGCTACGACTGAACTCAATGAACCTCGCCAACCCGGTCTTTGGAGCTCGATTTATGCTAAACGATACACGATTACGCATATTACATTGCGAGATATGCCGCATATTGATGAAAGCCGTATTGGTCTCAATGGCTCTCCTACACGTGTGCGCAAGGTATACCAACCATCGCTTCGGGGCAAGGTAGAAATGCTTTCATCCGTGGACGAAGGGGCTAAGAAAATTCTTGAATTGGCTTATAATATCAAGCCAGAAAAGTTTTCTCATCTATTAGTGCCTAGCGAAGAACTGGTTGAAGAGCCTGTAGATACCAATGATGAGGGCGTAGATGTAAAAGATCCTGTGCAGCGGGCTGCCTCTGTTGAAAGTGTATCCTCCAGTGAGTTTAAGGTTTTAGCAGCTGTTAAAGGTGAAGAAGGTTCCAAAGGAGGTGATCGATAATGGGAGTGACAAATTTTGATGAATATAGAGACGTCTTTGTCGTAGCGGATACCATCGATGACGTAGTGCATCCAGTTACGTACGAACTTATCGGTCAAGCTCGCCGTATTGCTAAGGAATTGGGTCAACTCGTTCAAGTTATGCTGCTTGGTGAGAATGTTCAATCCGAGGCGGAGGAACTTGTGGCACATGGTGCCGATATTGTTCACGTTTTTGAAAGCCCTCTTTTGAAATACTATACAACGGACGGCTATACAAAGGTTTTGACGGACTTCTTTGAAGATCATAAGCCTAATATTCTTTTGATTGGTGCAACAAATAATGGTCGTGACCTAGCACCTCGTATGTCTGGTCGTATGAAAAACGGCGTCGTAGCTGACTGTACCATTTTGACCGTAGATACTGAAGAAGGTCTTGTAGAATGGACACGCCCTGCCTTGGGGGGAAATATTTTAGCTGAAATTATTTCCCCAAATCATCGTCCACAAATGGGTTCTGTCCGTCCTAATGTATTTAAAAAGCCTGAACGCATTGCAGATAGCTGGGGCCGCATTCAAATTGAACCATTTGACCTTAAACCTGAAGACATTCGCATGAAGCGTCTTGACTTCATTCCGTTCAGCAAAGCTGGGTACAACATTCAAGAAGCGGATATCATTGTGGCCGGTGGTCGTGGCATGGGGTCTAAAGAAAACTTTGATAAGCTTTACGAACTTGCCGATGCTATCGGCGGTGTTGTAGGTGCTACCCGTCCACTCGTTGAAAAAGGTTGGATTGAATTGCCATATCAAGTAGGCCAAACAGGTAAAACTGTAAGCCCTAAACTATACTTGGCATTTGGTATCTCTGGGGCTATTCAACACGTGAGCGGTATCTCTGGTGCTGACACAATCGTGGCTATCAATAACGATCCAAATGCAGAAATCTTCCAACACGCTAACTATGGGATAGTGGGGGATTGCATGGAAGTTTTAAATGATATGTTGGCGCATTTGAAATAAAAGATGTGCATAAAGTGGCATTAGAATTGTAATACAATAAGGAAAGAGGATACCCTTCCCGAAAGCCTCCAAAGCGAGCTAAGTCGGTTTCAGAAAGGGTATCCTCTTTTTATTATCATATTCCTTAATCCATATGCCACTTTATGTGTTCTTTTAAATACCACCTGCGCCGACATATCATTTTAGAGAGAAGGGAAATGCGCCCAAGGCGGCTTCGAATAGGTATCCCTATTTGGCTTACTGCTGTTGTAGAGCTCAAATATTAGTGTATTATAAACAAATGCTCCGACATATTATTTATACAAAGGGAAAGTTGCTTCTAGAACGGTAATCCTTTTTCATTTCTATGCGTTTTACCTTAAAATGCGTCAATATGTCATTTTGGGGAGTAGGAGCGTGTGGTACGCGTATCGCCCTAGAGTCCATTACATATTAAAGTGGTATAATTAGGGTATAGATTTAGTTCGGATTGATAAGGAGGTTTTTATGGCTCGTAATGTTTTTGTTACTGGTGCAACGTCTGGTATTGGTCTTTGTATTGCCGAGGCGTATGCAAAGTATGGCGATAATGTTTTAATTTCTGGACGTCGCGCTGAGGTGTTGGCTGAGGTACAGGGTCGTTTGTCTAAGGAATACGGCGTGCGCGTTGAGACTTTGGTTCTTGATGTGCGTAGTCGTGAGGATGTTGAAAGCAAGGTCCCAGCAGCAATTGAGGCTTTTGGTGGCGTTGATGTCCTCGTAAATAACGCTGGCCTTGCACAAGGTTTAGATCCTTTCCAAGATAGTACTGTCGATGATGCGGTGACTATGATCGATACGAATGTGAAAGGTCTTTTATATGTAACAAAAGCCGTACTACCTTATATGATTGATAAAAATGTAGGACATATCGTGAATATGGGCTCTACTGCTGGTATTTATGCATATCCCGGTGGTGCGGTTTACTGTGCTACAAAGGCGGCAGTTAAGATGTTGAGCGACGGTATTCGCATGGATACGATTGCAACGGATATTAAGGTGACTACCATTCAACCGGGCATCGTAGAGACTCCATTTAGTGAAGTCCGCTTTCATGGTGATGCGGAAAGAGCTAAAGCTGTCTATGCCGGCATCGATGCCATCCAACCTGAGGATGTGGCGGACGTTGTGCTATATGTAACAAACCAACCTAAACGTTTGCAAATTTCTGATGTTACCATTATGGCTAATCAACAAGCAGCTGGGTTTATGGTGCATAAGAAATAAGACATCCTATGATTTAATGTGAAGCTGAGTAAAGGTCTCGTATGTTAACTAAGGAGGCAAAGCAAGTGCAATAAAGCCGAATCATCTTATTTATAAAGGAAAGGCAAAAAAATGAAAAAATATATCGTTATTACAGGAGCAAGTTCAGGCATAGGAGCAGCTACGGCAAAAGCTTTTGCACGTCGTGGAGAAAATTTAATCGTTATTGCACGAAGAGCAGAACTATTAGAGAATTTGAAAGATGAGATTGCTAATAATTCACCTGATACAGATGTTATTGTAAAACCTTGTGATCTTTCGCGTAGCGAAAATGTTTTAGCACTTTGGGATGACCTTAAAAGCTATGAGTTAAAGGCACTTATCAATAATGCAGGCTTTGGCGATTTTGGATTCATGGGAAATCATGATATTCAAAAAATGGTAAGAATGATAGATTTAAATGTAACAGCACTTGCGATACTTTCCAGTTTATTCGTGCGAGATTATAAATGTAAACAAACACAGTTGATAAATGTTTCCTCCGTGGGCGGCTATTTTTTAGCACCAGGCGTAGTACCATATTGTGGAACGAAATTTTTTGTAAGTGCTTTCACAGAGGGCTTGTATCATGAGCTTGTACAGGATGTGGATGCTAAAATGCAGGCTAAAATCTTAGCGCCTGCTGCTACTAAAAGCGAGTTCTGCGATGTAGCTTCAGGTAAAAGCGGATTTGATTACGATGCTTCATTTGAAAAGTATCATAGCAGTGAACAGACCGCAGACTTTTTGCTTACTCTTTATGATAGCGATGCATGTGTTGGCGAGGTGGATTTAACTAGCTTTGAGTTTAAGCTCAGTGGGCCAAAATTTAATTACCTAGCTGCTGCCAAATAGTAGATAGGGATGGATTATATATAGACATAGATACTCCTGATGAGCGTCTTAGCATCTATTTTGAATATATGTTTGTATAGTAGCTAATATAGGACTCAAGGTTTTATACAGGAAATAACTACTTGAAATTCCCTATCATTTAGGGTATAATTATAAAATAAGTTTTGATAAAGAATATTTTGTAAAATATATTTATATATTATAGTATTCATACTAAATGTGTTGTGTTTGTACAGATGTATTTGTAAGAGAGCGGAGATTATGATTATGTTGAAGAAATTTGTATTGATGGCTGTTGCTTGTGCTTGTGTATGTTCTTATACTGTTGCCGGTGCTCAAGGTACTGTTGATGTAAAACCGAATCAACCTAAATCTGTGGTAGCCGAACATGAAGCGCCAATGGTTGGCATGCCAAGCCCGTTTCATGAGTTTTCTACTGTAGATGAAGCGGCTAAATATATGAACATTACACCTCAAATGCCTAAGGTGTTGCCTGTAGGTTATAACATTGAATCTGTAAGTACTATTGATAAGGATGTATTGCAAGTGGTTTATGTTTACCAAGCTGGTGAGGATGCTACTCGTAATCAGGCTGCAGGCAAACGCATCGTGTATCGCGTATCTAATGAAATAAAAGAAGATATTAGCGGCGATTATAGCGATTTTCGTGTAACAGCTAATGAAAAAGTAAACGGCACAAAGGTTATTTTCAAAGGTGGCAATAAAATGGTATATCTCATAGGTTGGACCAAAGACGGCCAAACTCATGGGATGTACTTCGAACGCCCTGTAACTCGTGACATGGCTAAAGCGATCGTTGCTAATACAGTGGCCCCAAAACAACATACAAAATAATATACAAGTCCAGGCCTAATGGGATAGGCATGCGAGTTGTGGTGAAGCACTCGCATGGACATTGTAAGGGTTTTATATAGAACGGCTCCTCATATGAGGGGCCGTTTTTGTTGATATGCAAAACTTTCATAATGAGAATCACTCTAATATACCGCTGCGGGTATACATATATATAAAGACTATTGATAGAATAGAAATATAGTTAATTTATAATAAAAGAAGGCAGGTGATGTATTGTATCGATTATTATTACAGCGTTTGGTGAGTATTGTTGGTATTTTACTAGTTGTAACCATCGGTACATTTGTATTAATTAAACTATCTCCCATTGATCCTGTGGCGATGAAGTTTAATCTAGTAGGGGCTACACCTGATCCGGTATTAGTAGAGCAGATGCGAGAGCAACTAGGCCTCAATGACCCATGGTGGCAGCAATATGTACGCTGGCTAAGACAACTGGTGCGAGGCGACTTCGGTGAATCTATATTGTATTCGCTACCGGTAGCAACTATTTTGGGTGGTGCACTGCCGAATACATTGGGGCTCGTATCACTGGCGCTTTTGATGGGCATAGTCGTAACGATACCGCTTGGCATGTTGTCGGCACGGTATCAAGACTCCTGGGCCGATCATGTGATTCGGTTATTTACGTTTTTCGCCTTGGCGATTCCGGGGTTCTGGGTAGGTCTCTTGCTATTATATTTATTCGGCGTGAAGCTACAGCTTGTATCGGTGACGAATACAAAGGGCTTTACCGTGTATATACTGCCGGCTTTGACGATTGCTCTGTGGATTTGCGGCTTATATATTCGCCGTTTACGCAATGCTATTCTGGAGGTTGAGAAACAGCCCTTTGTACAGGGGGCCAGGGCGCTTGGTTTACCGGAGTGGATGGTATATTGCCGCTATATCTTCCCTCATGTAGGACTTATGTTATTACCTATGATGGGCGTTACGATGGGGGCCATGTTAGGCGGCTCCGCGGTTATTGAAACGGTGTTTTCTATCAAAGGCATTGGCTATATGATGGTACAGGGTATTATGGCTCGCGATTATGTATTGATGCAAGGTTATATCATCTGGATTACCTTGGTGTTCATCGTGATAAATATCATCATTGATGTATTGAGTGTTTGGCTGAATCCGAAGCGAAGAGCCGCTATAAAAGGAGGCTCTTATGAATAGACAAAAGCCTTATGGCCTATATATCATGCTTGTACTGGCAGCATTGTGGATTGTATTTTTCCTCTGCGCTCCGTACATCGCGCCTTATAATCCGGAGGCGACGAATGTAGCCGATAGGTTGCAGGATATCAGCAGCACTCATTGGCTCGGAACCGATCAGTTGGGCCGCGATGTGTGGTCCCGCATCCTTTATGGCGGGAAGGCATCGCTGTGGATTGCTTTCACCATCATCGGCATCAGCGGAGCGATAGGCATTGTTATCGGCGGACTGGCGGGATTTTCCACGCCGCGCATCGACCGTTGGTTGTCGCGATTGATCGATTTGGTGCTGGGATTTCCGAATATGGTGATCGCCATTGCCTTCATCGGCATCATGGGACCAAGCATAACGAATGTGATCATTTCGCTGTGCATTACTAAATGGGCGGAATATGCGCGCATCACGAGGGGGCTTGTCCATATCGAACGCCATGCCGAGTATATTACCTTTGCTCGCATGTCCGGCGCTTCGAGAATTCGCATTTTATGGCGTTACATTCTGCCGAATGTTCTGCCGCCGCTATTAATTGTCATTATTCAACATTTAGGGGACGCCATTATTTTAGTGGCCAGTTTCTCGCTCATCGGCATCGGCGTGCAACCGCCTGATCCCGAATGGGGCGCGATCCTGTTGAGCTCCCGCGATTTTCTGCAAACCGCGCCTTGGCTATTAATCTATCCGGGGCTTGCGATTTTTATTACCGTTGTTCTGTTTAACTATATTGGCGATGCGTTGCGTGATGTCCTCGATGTATCACGATGACCGCATACAATATGAATGTTTTTAGTGAAAGCCTCATCACAATGAGGTGTGAAAAGGAGTATTTATGAAACGTTGGTTATTAGCATGTGTATCCATGCTGTGTATGGTGGCTCTCTTGGTGGGCTGCGGCAATGATACGGCTAAACAAGGCAAGCATCTGAATGTCGGCTTATATTGGTTCGGTGAAACATTAGATCCGACGCATGAATGGGATGCGTGGACCTTGACACGTATCGGAGCAGGTGAAACCTTGGCTACGGTGACACCAGATATGAAATTCACCGGACAATTAGCTGATTCCTGGGAAAATATTGATCCCACTACATGGAAATTCCATATTAGAGAAAATGTAAAATTCCATAATGGCACTGCGATGACACCTCAGAAGGTAAAAGAGTCCATCGAGTATACGATGAAACAAAGCCCTCGCTCTGCTAAGGCCGTTAAAATCGAATCCATTACCGTTGATGGTCAAAATTTGATCATTAAAACTACGGAACCTAATGGCTCCTTATTGTCCAGCTTGACTGAACCTGCATTCGTTATCATGGATACAGCGGATCTCAAAGATGTGGTGTCTAAACCGGTTCTTACAGGTCCGTACAAAATTACTTCTTTCACAAAGGGTGAAAGCATCGAGTTAACGGCATTCGCCGACTATTGGGGCGGCAAACCGGGCCTTGATTCTGTGACTGTAAAGGATATTGAAGACAATAATAAGCGTGCCATGGCGTTACAATCTAAAGACGTGGATGTTATTCAAAAGGTGGACTCCGCTAATCGCAGCTTGTTTAAAGACGGATTCAACATGCAAGACGTGTCTGGTGTTCGCGTAATGATGTTAAAGGTTAATCATACAGAAGCCTCTCCGTTACATGATAAGAATGTACGTTCCGCTGTGGCTCATATTATCAACTACGATACAATGGCAAAAGTTATCGGCGGCGGTGCATTGGCCGGTGGTGCGCCATTCCCTCCTTCCGCAAACTTGGGCTATGATGGGCTTTCAAATAAGGCAGTCACTAACCTTGCAAAAGCAAATGAATTGTTAACGCAAGCGGGCTATGTGAAGAACGGCAACGGTATCTATGCAAAAGACGGCAAGGAATTGAAATTGACCCTCGCAATTTGGGGCAAGGATACCAGCATGTATGAAGAAATTCAACAAGAATTGAAACAGGCGGGTATTGCGGTAGAACTCAGAAAATTGCAAAGTCCTAATGAAGTGGATACCCTCGGCGTAGACGCATTTGATTTGGTGGAACGCAATGTGGTGACCATGTCTACAAACGATCCGTACTGGTTCCTCAGCCTATTCTATAAATCCGGTTCTAAAGCCAATGTGGGTGGCTATAATAATCCTCAAGTGGATGCATTAATCGACAAGTTGGCGGTTACATTCGATCAAAATGAACGGACGAACGTGGATAAACAAGTACAGTCCATTTTGCTTGATGATGTGGCTGATATCTATTTGTTGTACCCTGCTGCGAATGTGGTTTCCACATCCAAGGTTAAAAATGTGCCGGTGCATCCAATCGATTACTACTTATTAACAAAGGATTCTACTATTGAATAAATCTGATTGCATAGTATTTGACAATGTATCAATTTCATACGGTGCGGAACAGGCTGTGCGTGATGTATCCTTTTCCGTGTGCACCGGTGAGGTATTTGCCATCGTTGGTGAAAGCGGCTCCGGGAAATCGACGTTGATTCGTGCCGCCTTCGGTATGCTGAAGAGAGCTACCATAAGTGGTCAAATTTTGCTGAACGGCACGGATATTACGACATTGAGCGATAAGGACTGGCGACAGATGCGCGGCATGAGTATGTCGATGATCTTTCAGAATCCCAGTGCCTATTTGAACCCGGCTCGTACCGTGGAAAACCATTTCAAAGACTTGCTGCGCGCCCATGATGAACCGTATGATGTGAATCGCGTACTCCATATGTTACAGCTCGTCCACTTGACGGAAGGGGAACGTATTTTACAATCCTATCCGTTCCAACTGAGCGGAGGCATGCAGCAACGTCTGGCGATTGCGTTGAGCCTGATTCTGAAACCGGACATTGTATTTGCTGATGAGCCGACCAGTGCTTTAGATACTCTGGTGCAATCGTCGGTGCTGGACTTGCTGAAAGAGGTAACACAGGCCCTCGGGGCGACTGTGATTCTGGTAACCCATAACATCAAGGCAGCTGCTCGCATCGCGGACCGCATCGGTGTGATGAATAAAGGGCACCTTGTTGAAATGGGCGTTACCGAAGAGGTAATGGCGCATCCTAAAGATGACTATACACGTATATTGTTGGATTCCGTGATGAAAGTGGTGTAATATGATTCAAGCTGAGCATATATGTAAACAGTATACGAACCACAATCATACGGTGCGCGCCGTTGATGATGTGTCCTTTACCGTTGCTGAACATGAGCGGGTAGGTATTGCCGGTGGTAGCGGTTCTGGTAAAAGTACGCTCCTTAGACTTATAGCGATGCTAGAAAAACCTACATCGGGCACGTTGCGACTCTTCGGTGAAGATATATTGCAGATCCAAAACCATACGGAAATCTATCGCTCGCTGCAGATGATGTTTCAAAATCCGTTGGCAATCATTCCGCCGCGGATGAACTTGGAAGCCTTTCTGCTAGAGCCGTACATTAACTATGGTCTTATGGACATGGCTGAGGCGAAAGAAGATATTCGTAAATGGATTCAACATGTGGACTTACCGGGATCGATTATCCAGAAATACCCTCACGAAGTCAGCGGAGGTCAGTTGCAACGTGTTGTACTGGCACGAATCATGCTGATGAAGCCGAAACTGGTACTCTTTGATGAACCTACATCGGCCCTTGATGCGGTGAACCAGAAACTCGTACTCGATCTATTACAAAAACTACATACAGAACAACCCTTTGGCTATGTGTTTGTTAGTCATGATATCGGACTGCTACAAGCCGTAACAGATCGAATCCTGGTAATGAAAGACGGACAAATCGTGGAAAACATCGAATCAAAACGACTCAAAGAAGCGGTACACCCGTATACACAAGCACTAGTAGAAGCAAGTGTGTAATAAGCAAAGAGCCCCTGTTTCAAACAGGGGCTCTTTTTTTGAGTATTTATTAAATCATAAGTTTAACTATTAAGGATACCTTTAATATTTATTCAGTTCTGCGACATTGATAAAATAGCTTTTTTTAGGATTAAATAACTGTAATCTAGGGCATGTAATGTAATAAGGATTATAACCTTAAAATTTATCAAAAGTATAAAAATTATAAAAATAAATTAACTATACTTATATATGCAGGAGTTTTTAATAATATGTAGAAATATAATAATATGAGATAAAAAAGTTTGTTTTTGTGTAGGAGGTATTGTATGGAATTCGAAGGTCTTATTAAATCACATGTACAGCGAATTAAAATATTGAAAAATGATATTCTGATGGAAGAAGCAACACAATTATAGTGATTTAAAAGTTTTGTGGTTGGAATGTATTTTTATGGAAGAAGGGGATATATATGACAAGAGAACATGTATCAGATATTTGGAACGAAGGGGTAAAAGGGCATTCACATTATGATTTTGTAGATGTGAATATTAATAGTGATAATTTATTATTTATTGATCCGGTATTGATTGAAATGAATCAGGGGAAATGGTATAAAGATGCGAACTTAATAGTTCAATCTTTTTTTGATGAATTTTATAAGGCCTATAGAGATAATAATATATCAAGGAAACGGGAGTTATTATCTCATGCTGGAGAACAAAATGCAACTCGTTTCGGTTATGGACGAGGTGATAATGGGAGAGGCAATACTGTAAATGGATTACTAGCTATATTTAGTCCCCTAGAGGATTATATTGAGAGGATTTCTACTATAGAGAAAGCGGTAGACTTACCATTATTGATTACTCGCTTTTCACAGGATGGTTTGTCAGATTTATTAACTAATATTTTACATAATCACTTAAATGAATATATGCTAAAGCAAATGGAAAAGTTTAAAGTGAAGAGTAATGGCAGAACAGAATATTGGACTTGGGATTTAGCTAGTTTGAGTTGGAAAGAAGTTTCTGCTTCATCATATAAAGTTAACAATCAAGAGTTGCTTATCGTACCTAAGTCTATTGTTAGGAAACATTATTTATTTAGCATTGAACAATTTTTTTCTAGAGTTCTAATTGAAAGAGAGCGAAGTGCAGGAGAATATTATGATAATGATAAAGATAGATTTATTCCCAAAAAAGAGGTAGAGAATATCATAAAAAATAGAAGTGATTTTGGAATACATTGGAAGTATAAAGAGAGTCTTATTTATATCAAAGATAATAATGATGCTTTGGATGAATATCATAGACGATTACATTCATTTTATAGTAAAAGAAAAGGGATGGGAGATAGGGCGTTAGATGACCTGATTTATAAAGAGAGTATAATATGTTAAAGAAAGAATTATGGATTAGAAAAAATATGTGTGGAGATTAAGCTAAATTGATGGTCGTATAACAAATTTATATCTATTAGAGGAGATTATTTTGCCAAGAGGGAAGTCAGTAACTAAATTATTGCTTAATTCTTCTATTGCTGCATTATTTGCAGGGATAGAAATTCATAATAAACCTAATATACCATATAGATATCCTACAACTATTATCCTTATAATAAATGCATGGGAGTTAGTTTTAAAAGCTTATGTATATAAATATATTAGTAAAAAGAATATATATGAAAATAAAAAAGATGGACATACCATTTCTTTTACTAAAGCATTAGCTTTGACAAGAGATCACATTAATGCAAAAAATGATTATTTGCCTTTTAAATCAAGTACTGAAAATTTATTTTTATTAAATGAATATAGATGTTTAAATGTTCATTTTTATGAACCCGAATTAGATCCAGTAATATTTATGCTATTAAGTAAAGCAATTATGAATTATGATGAATTTGTAAAACGATATTTTAACAAAGATATTACTCGGGATGATAACTTGGTTATTTTACCGGTAGGATTTAAATTACCATTTGATCCAATAGAGTATTTGAAACAAAATTATAAGAGATGTCATAATGAATTCGTTAATTCTGTTTTGAATAGTACTCGAAAGCTTTTGGCTGAAGGAATTGGTGAAAGTATTGTTATAGGCTTTGATGTTTATACTGCTAGTTATAAGAATATACAAAATGCGGATATAATTGCATCTATAGACCAGCGTAATGGATCGGTTCGCATAACAAAAGGGGTTAGATTAACGAATAATCCTAATGCCCCAGCTTATCATGGTTTTGAATTTGATGTATTGCCTTTAACATACGGTGAGTTAATACAACGGATTAGGGAAAAGAGGAGTGATATAAAAATAGGTAAAGCATTTCATAATATAATGAGTAATATAAAAAATAATGTTGAATTATGCCAGATTATTTATTTAAATCCTAAAACAAAGTCTGGAGCTAAAAAATGTTTTTATTCAGAAAATGCCATTGATGAAATTATTTATTTATATGACGAGTTGCAAGAAGGGTGAAAAGTAGCGGTAAAAAATATAAGAGGCTTAATCGTCTTTAAAATCAGGATGGCTATAGAAAAGTATAATTATATTAACAATATAAACGTATTATGAATATAAGATCATTGCTGAAAGTTTGATGATAAACGTTTATTTTTAATCCTTCATAATCTTCCGTTATTATTAATAGTATATAGTATCTATACTTTCTGAAAGCGAGTCCCTAATTATGACTACAGTAAAACACGAATGGCGTAAACATGAGAAAGACCTGTATTGTCCGAAGCAGCAGGCGGTGCTGGTTACGGTGCCGAGCATGAAGTTCCTCATGCTGGATGGCGTGGGAAATCCTAATCATGCGGCTTTTGCCGATGATATCGAGGCGTTATATTCGTTGTCCTATGGGATAAAGATGTTGCCGAAGAAGGGCGTGACGCCGGAAGGGTACTTTGATTACACCGTGTATCCGTTGGAGGCTCTCTGGAAGCAGCTCGAGCATACGGAGCAGTTTGATAAGAATAATCTGCAATATCGGGTGATGATCAGACAACCTGATTTTGTGATTCCTGATGTGTTGGAGGCGGCCATTATTAATGTGTCCAAGAAAAAATTGTTGCCTCGATTTAAGGACGTGCGGCTTGAATCGATAGAGGATGGCGATTGCGTACAGATATTGCATGTCGGGCCTTATGATGATGAACCGGAATCGTTTATAAAAGTAGATGAATTTTGTTCTGCTCATAATTTGCAACGTGCTAATGACGAGTGGCATCGGGAAATCTATTTGTCCGATGCACGAAAGGTGGAGCCCGCAAAATTGAAGGCTGTACTGCGCGTGCAGGTGAAAAAGGGATAGTTATAAGGATTTTATAATAAACTTAATCGGATTTATGAACGAGGTATCTTATGGATCTGAATAGTTTTTTCTTATTGTTTCCCAGTATTTTTATGCTGCACGAATTTGAGGAGATGCTCTTGTTTCCTTATTTTATGGGGCGAAATCAGCAGTTGCAACGTCGATTTTTAGCGGGGGCGTTTACACCTTTTAGATTCAATGCCGTCGTCTGTCAGGAATTCATACTCCTGTTGATTGTGCTGGGCTTGAGTATGTATTTTGAAAGCTTCGACATTTACATCACTGTTATCATAGCGTATATATACCATGTGATTGGGCATATATTCCAAAGTATTTTTCTACGACAGTATATACCGGGCGTTCTTAGCGGTATCATAACTAGCGGATATTGTACCTATCAGATCTATGATGCGGTATCAGCAAACTATTGGCTTTTGGCGTATTCGTTCATAACACTGCTGATCATAATTGTTAATATTGTTTTGTGCTTTAAAGTTCTTCAGATGTTACAAATATCGTCTGATTAGGTTGTGAAAGTAAACTTTTATAGAAATATTATGAGATGTAGCTCCTCAAAAGAGGAGCTACATCTATTTTGTATGCTTTTTAGTATATATATGATTTAAATAGATAAATCTTTCAATCTATGAGGAGAAAATTACTCGTAATGTATAGTATGATTTTTAATAAAGATAGATTTGGAGGTACATATGGTAAATAATATTGAACACTTCGTAGAATTAGTAGTAAAGCGAACTGATTTGATTACAAAACTTTTAGTGATTTTATTTATAGGCTCTATTTTTGCTAATTATTTATATGATAACTATTATGTGAATATCTTGGGAATTCAATTTTTATTTCCACAAATAGTGCAAACTTTATTACAAAGAATAGAGTTTCTGCTTTATTGGATAATTCCTTTTGTATATTTTATTCCTATAGGCTTATTTTTGCTTGTAGTTATAGGCTTTATTATGGAGGATATATTAAAGTATATAGAAAGAAAATATGCTATTAGTTTTGTAAGCAAGAAAGACTGCTGCTATTTTTTTAGTCATCAAAGTCTAGGTTTAATTTTTAGTATAACATTAGTCAGTTTCTATATAGGCGGAATGTATTATATTTTAGCTACATTTAATCATATAGGTAGTTTGATATCTATTGAGAATTATACTTCATCATTTAATAATCTTAATCCTATAAAAGACTTGATTCCCTTTAGCAGTTATTTAATTAATGTGACACATAAAGAATGGATCGAATTAGCTTTTGGCATAAATAGCACTATAGTATTAGAGTTATGTATATATTGGTGCTACATAAATCCTTATCTAACTGTACAAGAAGAGCGGATTTCTTTTAAAGCAAGAATTAAAAAAGAAGTTAACGAAGATTAATTTAATATTAATATAAAAAGCAACCTCTTCAATGGAGGTTGCTTTATCTGTTTAGTATCAAATATATTTAAATCTAACTATTTGGTTAATTTTATTATGCAATTTCCGCTTTCAAATCGATAACGTGTTTACATGCCGTGCATCCAGGGCAGTCGCAGAATTCAGCGCCTTTTGCCTTAATGTCTTTAGCGTGTTGCAATAGATTAGCTGCGCCTTCTGCACCAAGAATTTGTGTACCAAGTTCAGAGCCTGCAAAGCCGATTGTTTCGTCGATGAGTGCAATGTTTTGCTCCGCAACGGATACGAGTTGTTTTGTAAGTGCTTCTTGTTCAGGTTTGCCTTCTGCATTGATCCAAGATTGAGCGAATTCTTTTAATGTTGGATTGCTTGTAGGTGCATCTAATAAAGCTTGTACGAGTTCTTTTACTTGTGTATGTGTCATGATGGTCTCCTTTTATAAACTACTAACTATAAGAACAGTGCGCTAACTAGTATTATATGAGCACATGTTCCTTTTCTTGAGTTCATTATAGCACCTACGATTATTTTGAATAGTAGGATAATTTATGATAGATACTATCAAATGTGATAGATTTTAGATAATACATAGTTCAATTTTTAAAAAATCTGAGCTTGTGAAAGTAAACTCTATTGGAGTGCATCGGATAGAGTGTATGGGACAGTAAATATTATCTAGATAGTTTCCTTTTAATGATATAATTTACTTAATAGATGTAGTTTGTTTATAGGGGAATGTATCATGAAAAAGATTATATGTGCACTGGCCACGCTAGCTTTCATAGGTTCTATTAATATTGTCTCCTCAGAGGACTTAATGCGGCTTCGTCTCAATGGTAATTCGATTTATGATCAGCCTTATGGTGACCGAAATGAGTTTCCTTGTCCAGATGGACTTGGTAGTTGCAGTATGACTGATAGCGATTATAGAAGCACTCGTAAAGGTCAATCGCTAGAGGTGTTTGATACTGTATACGAGGCTAAGCAACATTTGAACTTTAAACCGCAGTTGCCAAGTGGAGTAGAGGGATTACATGCTATACATGTGGCTGTTGTAGATCATGATGTACTACAAGTCGTGTATGCCTATCATGAGCTTTTAAAAGGAAAATACTTTGACCGTGTAGATGATATGCCGAAGTATATTAAATATCGCGTATCTACTTTATCTGGTAATATCGGAGGTGACTATAAGGATTACGTGCCTCAGAAAACAGAGGCTGTAAATGGCATGACAGTAACCTGTCGAATGGTGGATGATTCTGTTTACTTAGCATCTTGGGAACATGAAGGACAAAATCATGTGTTCTTATTTAATGAGCCAGTTTCTGTTGAGCGGGCTAGGGAAATGATTAACAGTGTAAAATATTGAAAAAACACTAAAGGTGTAGTATATTATAGGTAGGCAATTGATAGTTGTGCAATTAACTACAAAATCCCCCGGAGCGGAAACTCCGAGGGATTTTTTACATCATATATGAAAATGAAGTTATTCATAGTGACAATATTTTACTTTTTATGGTAAAATATCAATAGAGCAAAGTGTTGATTAAATGCACTAAAGAAGCCCTTGCAAAGGATGCCGGTCCTAGCAAGGGCTTTTTTGTCAGATCGTGGTGATAAACCAAGGGTATACAGTCCTCTTTGTTGTGATTGATATTAGAAATAATGGAGTTTATATGAACGCAGAAAATTACAAGATTTCAAAGCTACCATATATAGAAAATGGTGGTAATGAAATTATGGAAAAGTACGAAATCCGCACGCAATATGAAACGGAACCGCCTCATGGGGATGCTATATACTCTATTGCTATAAAAAATAAGGTATTGCCATTTTGGATTTATGGTAGAGATGTTACTTTCATAGGTAGTAGCATGGTTATGGTGGAATCTGTACAGTGTAAAACTTGGGATCCCATAGAAACTATCATTATTGATTTAGAGAATGAAGTGTATGCTAATTTAAAGGAATGGTATACAGATATTTCATTTGTTAGTGAACGCATTGAGCTAACGAACCAAGTGGTAAAGAAGAAGAAACTCATTATGAATGATTTTGATAGTTTAGAGTGGACTAACTACTAACGATGAGTTTTATGAAATCATATTCATTTTATTTTAATTGACATAAGTCTATAGAATACAGTACAATACCCTTATATCTTAAATCAAGCGATGAACGGGTATAAAGGTTTACAAATCTGCTTTCAGAGAGTTGCCGGCTGGTGCGAGGCAATAGAGGTTGTACGCTGAGACTCTCCCGTGAGCTTCGGTGGCGAACGTTAGTAGTCATCGACGGTGGTTCCGTTATACCCGAAACGAGTCCCAATTAGGGTGGTACCGTGTTATGAATATAACGCCCCTTTGAGCAACGACGGTTGTTCTGAGGGGCTTTTTTATTTGTGAAAGTCTAGTAAATCACTGATATATATGGTGTCGACATTGGCGATGTTACAAACTTTCACTATGGATAGATATAATAAAGTATTATGTTTTATGAGGATAGAAAAGGTGGCTATTATGGAACAGAATCGCGTATATTTCTTCGATACAACCCTTCGTGATGGGGAACAAACACCAGGTGTATCTTTACAAACTCCTGAAAAAATTGAAATTGCGAAAGGCCTAGTACGCCTCGGCATCGACGTAATCGAGGCTGGTTTCCCAGCAGCATCCCCTGGGGATTTTGAAGCGGTACAAACGATTGCTCGCGAGGTTAAAGGCACAACAATTTGTGGCTTGGCCCGTGCCAACGAAAAGGACGTGCAAAAGGTGGCTGATGCGTTGAAAGATGCAGAGCGCAGCCGCTTGCATGTGTTTATCGCTACATCCGAAATCCACATGAAATATAAATTGAAAATGACTCGTCAAGAGGTATTGGATCGCGTTAAATCTATCTTGGAATTTGCAAAAGGCAAATTTGATGAAATCGAGTTCTCCGGTGAAGATGCGGCTCGTACAGACTTGGATTTCTTGTGTGAAGTATTTGGCGTGGCAATCGCTGGTGGCGCTACAATTATTAATGTACCGGATACTGTGGGGTACATGAACCCTAACGAATTTGGTGACAAAATCCGTTATATTAAAGAACATACACCAGGTATTGAAAATGCCATCATCTCCGTTCACTGTCATGATGATTTAGGCCTTGCTAATGCGAATACATTAGCTGCTATTAAAGCAGGTGCACGTCAAGTAGAAGGCACAATTAATGGCCTAGGTGAACGTGCAGGTAATGTAGCAATTGAAGAGGTTGTTATGGCTCTTAAAACACGCCATGATTATTTCGACGACCTTCAAGTGAATATTGATACAAAACAATTTACGAAAGTATCTAAACTTGTGAGCCGTTTAACAGGTGTTGTAGTTCCTCCAAATAAACCAATCGTAGGCTCTAATGCCTTTGCTCATGAGTCTGGTATTCACCAACATGGTATGATGAGCAACCCTGAAACGTATGAAATCATGACGCCTGAGTCCGTAGGTGCTGAAAAAACAGACCTCGTATTAGGTAAACATTCTGGCCGTCATGCCTTTGCCGATCATTTGGCAAAACTTGGATTCCAATCTTTCACAGAAGAGAAAATCAATGATCTCTTCGGTAAATTCAAAGAATTGGCGGATCGCAAGAAACAAGTATACGATGATGATATCGTAGCCCTTGTAGTAGATAACTTACATCACAAAAAAGCATTCGAACTCGTGGCTCAATACTACAAATTGGGCGAAAAAGGCTATGCCTATGCAGACGTTCGCCTCATGACTCCAGAAGGTGAAAAAGCTGATGCTGCCGTAGGTGATGGCCCAGTAGACGCATCCCTTAAAGCGGTTGAACGTGTGGTTGGCTTGCCAATTAGTTTGAAAGATTACCAAATCCGCGCTATAACAGCGGGTAAAGATGCCCTTGGGGAAGCAACTCTCAAGGTAGAATATAACGGTCGCTTGTACCATGGTCGTGGTATCAGCACCGATATTGTTAAATCAAGTGTAAATGCATATATTAATGCAGTAAACTCAGTATTCCTAGCTATGGAGCTAGAACAACAGGAGGAAGAATAATATGGGTATGACCATTACTGAAAAGAATATGGCTCGCCACGCGGGTCTTGATGTTGTAAAACCAGGCCAAATCATCGAATGTCATTTGGACGCTGTATTGATGAACGACATCACATTCCCACCGGCTCGCAAAGAGTTCTTAAAAATCGGCAAACCTGTATTTGATCGTCATAAAATCTACTTGGTGCCTGATCACTTCACGCCAAATAAAGATATTCAATCCGCTACACAAGCTAAGGTCATGCGCGACTTCGTACGCGAACACGGCATTACAAACTACTTTGAAGTAGGTAGAATGGGTATCGAGCACGTTATTTTGCCAGAAAAAGGTCTTATCGGTCCTGGCGAAATGATGATTGGTGCTGACTCCCATACTTGTACATATGGTGCAGTGAATGCATTCTCCACAGGCGTAGGCTCCACTGATGCGGGCGTTGCTATGGCGGAAGGTAAAACTTGGTTCAAAGTGCCTGAAACTATTAAGGTTGAGCTTATCGGCAAACCTAATAAATGGGTAACGGGGAAAGATGTAATTCTTGACTTAATCGGTCAAATCGGTGTAGACGGCGCTCGTTACATGGCTCTTGAATTCGCTGGTGAAGGTGTACAACATATGACTATGGCTGACCGTCTTACAATTTGTAACATGGCTATCGAAGCGGGCGGTAAATGTGGCGTATTCCCTTACGATGCAATTACTGAAGAATACATTAAAGGGCGCGTAAATCGTCCTGTAGAACCTATCAATGCCGACCCTGATGCAGTATATGCCCAAACTATTACAATCGATTTGTCCAAATTGCAGCCAGTTGTAGCATTCCCTCATTTGCCATCCAATACGCATTACATCAACGAAATCGACAAAGATATTAAAATCGATCAAGTTATTATCGGTTCTTGTACAAATGGCCGTTACGAAGACTTGGTAGCAGCTGCGGAAATCTTCAAAGGTCGCAAGGTGGCTCCATTCGTTCGTTGTATCGTAATCCCTGGGTCCCAAGATGTATACGACCAAGCTATGAAAGATGGGTTGTTAGACATCTTCATTCAAGCTGATTGCGCTGTGTCCACGCCAACATGTGGTCCTTGTCTAGGCGGTTACATGGGTATCATGGCTGCAGGGGAACGCACCGTCTCCACAACAAACCGTAACTTCCGTGGTCGTATGGGTCACGTTGATTCTGAAGTATATTTGGCAAGCCCTTATGTGGCGGCAGCAAGTGCTGTATTAGGCCGCATTGCAGGCCCTGAGGAGGTTTAATATGGATTTTGAAAGCAAGAAAATCTGGCGCTACGGCGACGATGTAGATACAGACGTAATCATTCCGGCTCGTTACTTGGCGATTGCTGATTGGAACGAATTGGCTGAACATGCGATGGAAGATATTGATACAACATTTGCTCCTAATGTGAAAGCCGGCGAAATCATGGTAGCTGGTAGAAACTTTGGTTGTGGTTCTTCTCGTGAACATGCACCGGGCGTTATTAAAGCCAAAGGCGTGCCTGTTATCATAGCACACTCCTTTGCACGTATCTTCTTCCGTAATGCTATCAACATCGGTTTACCAGTTGTGGAAATCGGTGAACAAGTTGATCGTATCGATGCAGGCGATGCTATAGGCGTAGACTTGTCTAAAGGTATCGTGTACAACTTGACGAAAAACGAACAATACCAAGGGACTGAATTGCCACAATTCATTCAAGACATTGCGGCAGCTGGCGGTCTTGTGAACTTTGCGAAAAACCGCAAATAGGGGCGAGCCGAACACTCATCTCAAGCCTCCACTGGCCGGGTCTGACTTCGGCCTGCGGCCTCCGCAGGGCCAAAGTCGTTTTCGACGAGCATTCGCCTCTCGAGAGTGTGAAGGTTCGACCCCGGCATATAGAATTAAATAGTGGAATAAAAGCTGATGGGGTTGTGGTTCATCTATGAGTATTTACTATATATTGGAGAGGTAAGATGAGCGAAAAGAATATCGTATTGATCCCCGGTGATGGTATCGGTACTGAGATTATTGCTGCAGCGAAGGCTGTGTGTGATGTGGCTTTTGAGAAAGCCGGTATAAAGGTTAATTGGATTGATAAGAAAGCGGGCGGTGCGTCTATTGATGCATACGGCGTGCCTTTGACTGAGGATACTATCGAGGCTTGTAAAAATGCTGATGCTGTATTGCTTGGTGCTGTTGGCGGTCCTAAATGGGATAATGTAGATCCGTCTATCCGTCCTGAAAAGGCAATCCTAGGTCTTCGCAAGGAGCTTGGTTTGTTCTGTAACTTGCGTCCTGTAAAAATTTATCCATCTTTGCAAGAGTATTCTCCGCTTAAAAAGGAGCTCGTACAAGATGTAGATTTCGTTATCGTTCGTGAGTTAACTGGCGGTATTTATTTCGGTGAACGTGAAGAGGCACAAGGTGAAGGTGCTAATGAGTTCGCTTGGGATAAAGAAACATACAGCCGTTATGAAGTAGAACGCATCATGGATATCGCTATGGAAACAGCTCGTAAACGTAACAAAAAGGTCGTATCCGTAGATAAAGCAAACGTATTGGCGTCTTCTCGTTTGTGGCGTAAAATCGCGCAAGAGAAAGCGGCTGCTAATCCAGATATTGCAACAGATTACTTCTATGTGGATAACACAGCGATGCAACTTGTTGTAAATCCTGCTCAGTTCGATGTTATCGTTACGACAAACTTGTTCGGCGATATCTTGTCCGACGAAGGCGCGGTTATCTCTGGTTCTATCGGGCTTTTACCATCTGCATCCATGGGTACAGGCACAGCATTGTATGAGCCAATCCACGGTTCCGCACCAGACATCATGGGCCAAAATTTGGCGAATCCATTGGGCACAATCTTGTCTGCCGCTATGATGTGCCGTCACTCCCTTGATTTACCTCAAGTGGCTGACGCTATTGAAAAAGCTGTAGAACAAGTGCTCGTTGATGGTTACCGTACAGGAGATATCTACCGCGAAGGCTTAAAACGAGTTGGTACCACAGAAATGGCACAAGCCGTAATCGAACGTTTATAAAAGCAATGAATTAAGATTCCTCAAAGTTATTAACGTGAGTTACGTCATTTTCAAAATCGTACCATAAGTGTTAAAATACAGATATTATAATATATTTGTCTAATTAAATAAGAGAGGGTTGTAAGGCCCTCTCTTTTTTGTGGGACGCCTAGCGGTATGTGTAGTTGCTCTTCATATATTAGAGTGCTATATTGGTAGATGTATGGCAAGATATTCTTTAAGGAGGCCTTTATGAATTCTTCGATGTATCGAAATTTAACCATTACTGCTTTATTGATGGCATTAGCCATTATGATTCCTATTGTGATGCCTTTGAAAGTTGTGATTCCACCGGCATCGTATACATTGGCGAGTCATGTTCCTATATTCCTGGCCATGTTCTTATCTCGTAAGATGGCAGCTTGTGTTGTCATAGGTTCTACGCTCGGCTTCTTTGTAGCAGGCTTCCCACTTGTTATCGTTATGCGTGCTGCATCTCATATCATCTTTGCCTTGATGGGGGCTTACTATATTAAACATCATCCAGGCGTATTAACAGGGGCTCTATCCTTTGTTGCGTTTAACCTTGCTTGTGCTATCGTTCACGCTATTGGTGAGGTACTAGCATGCCTATTGTTCTATACTACAACTACGATGCCAAACATTGATCTCATCTACGTTGTATTTGTTCTTGTAGGCGGCGGCACCATCGTTCATAGTTTGGTTGATGGATATATTGCATTATATATCTATAAAGCTATCCCTGGACTATCTAAATCGGGTAATAAATAATCATATAATTACATATACTCGTAACCACTCATGGGAAATCGATGTGTACTAATGTACGGCATGTGATTACCTATGAGTGGTTTTTATAATAATTCTCAAATCTGTACCTACAGGTACAGACTTCATTATGTGATGTCCGTATAATAGAACCATAGTTAATGACCGATTTGTGTTGTATCTATTGATACAACATGGGGCCATATATTGGGTAATACCGGTGAAAGTTGCGCCTCTCATCTGTGGGCCTTTATAGACTCATTAAAAGATATGAGGTGAGTATATTTACTTTCACAGAACATGGAGGTTATTATGAGAAAGCACATTAAAAACAACGTATCATGGGTTGGTAAAATCGACTGGGAATTGCAAGAGTTTCACGGTTCTGATTACACCATTAATAATGGGTCTAGCCAAAATGCCTATTTGATTGAAGAGGAGAAGACGGTCCTCATCGATACTGTATGGAAACCTCATTCCTCTGAGTTCATCGATAACTTGGAATCTGAAATTGATTTGAATACGATTGATTTTATCGTATGTAACCACGGCGAAGTAGATCACAGCGGTTCCTTGCCTGCATTGATGGAAAAAATCCCTAATACGCCTATTTATTGTACAGAAAATGCTGTTAAGTCCTTGGTTGGTCAATATCATCACTCTGAATGGAACTTTAAAACCGTTAAAACAGGGGATTCCGTAGATATTGGAAACGGAAAATCCTTGGTGTTCGTAGAAATGCGCATGCTCCACTGGCCTGATTCCATGGCGACTTATATGACAGGGGATAATATCTTGTTCTCTAACGATGCATTTGGTCAACATTTTGCCGTAGAGGAATTATGGGCAGATAAGGCCGATCAATGCCGTCTATGGGAAGAGGCGATGAAGTATTACGCGAATATCTTGAATCCGTTCTCTCCATTGGTAAAAGCTAAAGTTGAAGAAATTCAAAAGCTTAATTTGCCAATCGATATCATCGCTACGAGTCATGGAGCGATTTGGCGTGAAAATCCAATGCAAATCGTAGAAAAATACTATGAATGGTCGCAAGCATATCAAGAGAATCAAATCACAATAGTATACGACACTATGTGGGACGGCACCAAGAAGTTGGCACATAAGATTGCTGAAGAAATTGCGAAACAATCCCCTGATACACGTGTTAAGATTTTCAATATTAGTAAAACCAATAAAAATGACATCATGACAGAAGTCTTTAAGTCTAAAGCTATTGCTGTAGGGTCTCCAACAGTAGGTAATAGCGTATTATCTTCCGTAGCTGGTTGGCTCGATTTCTTGCGTGAGTTGAAATTTAAAAATAAAAAAGCCGCTGTATTCGGTACCTATGGTTGGTCTGGTGAATCTACAAAGGTACTCCGTGAAGAGTTGACTAAATATGGATTCTCTGTAGTAGAACCTGAAATCAAATGCAACTGGAACCCAGAAGAATCCGATTTTAATAAAGCAGAAGCACTTGTAAGCGCCTTATTAGCATAATTACATATAATAAAGAAAGATTCTTGTTATAAAACCCCTATTTTTGATATGTACCCCCTTTACTGGATAATCAGTAAAAGGGGTATTTTCATGAAGAATAGGGGCCTTCTTTTTTTAAACATATACATAAAATATTAGTCAATATAAATTGTATTTGTCATGTTTATTCTCATAACATTCTCGTTAGCGTTTTTTGGGGCACCGATTTGCATTGATAGATACTGGCGCTATAGAAATATAAAATTATAATAAAATGTTAAGTTGTTGATTAAATATACAAAACAGTTTAACTCACATATAATTCATGAATTAAGTGTGAATGTGAATTAATGAGGATATAAGGTATATTTTGCGTACTTATAAGGTGGTTATTTATTTATAAGTTATACAGTTTGTTATATGAGAAAAGTTTACAAAGTTGCGAAAAAATTAACTCATAAGGGGAAATAATGAGTAAAATTTATTTCCCTGTAAAGCTAGGAATAAAGCGGATTTTGATAGGTATAAAGACTTGGTAATTTGGTTTGTGTTAGAAAAAAGGGTTGTGTATATCGTAAAACTTTGATATGCTATGCGGGTAATCGACAATATAAATTTTTCTTAAACTGATTAGGGGTATTTCTTTATGCTAATTTAGAATATGCGCCTGTTCAGACCGAGGTGAGAGACGGAACATAGAGAGAATGAAAAATTGTATTGTAATTTGGATAATTTTTTAATTTAGTGAGGGTGTAAATGAGAGAAATGAAACATTCCAAAAAATTAGCATTTGCTGTATTGGCTGCTGTCACTGCTGTTGGTGCGAATGTTAATCCAGTAGACGCTGCTTCTGTTGTAATGGACAACACTAATGTTGTTACAGGTGCTAATAATGCAGTTGCGTATGGTAGTGGTAATACCGTAAAAGAATCTGATGCAAACTTCCGTGATCGTGATTATGAAAATGAGCCAGATGATGCTACAAAGAGAACTGGTGACTGGAAAAGTAATTCTGTCGCTATAGGTGTTAACAATACTGCAGCAGGTACCTCTGCATTAGCAATGGGGAATTCTTCCAAAGCGTTGATGAATGAATCTATTGCTATTGGTCATTCTGCTGAAGCACAACGTACATGGTCTACCGCTATTGGTACTCGTGCAAAGGCTTCCGAAGTTCGCTCACAAGCTATTGGCTATGAAGCACTAGCGTCTGGCTATAAATCTAATGCGATTGGTTCTAGCGCACAAGCAACTAATAATCATTCTGTTGCTATGGGTTCCTCTGCCCTTGCATCTGGTGATCATGCTCAAGCATTTGGCGCTGGTGCACAGGCAACTAATGTGCGTTCTAATGCATTTGGTTCTGATGCGAGTGCTACAGCTGACTACGCTATGGCGATCGGTGATCATGCAAATGCAACACATTTAAACTCTATCGCATTAGGCACAGGTTCTACTACAAGTGAAGCTACAGCTCAAAGTAGTGCAACCATCGCTGGTCATACCTTTGGTGGCTTTGCTGGCGTAGGTTCTGCAGCTAATGGTTCCGTGTCTGTAGGTAAAGCTGGTGCTGAACGTCAAATTAAAAATGTTGCGGCTGGAGAAATCTCCGCTACTTCTACAGATGCTGTAAACGGTAGCCAATTATATTCCGTAGCTAATGATTTACAAACACAAATCAACAATTCCACACCTGGCCAAATTAATAATAATATTAAGAACTTGACTAGTCGTGTTGGTACTGTTGAAAGACGCGTTAATAAAGTAGGTGCAGGTTCTGCTGCATTGGCTGCATTGCATCCATTGGACTTCAACCCAGATGACAAATGGACAATTGCTGCTGGTTATGGTCACTACCATAATGCTAACTCCGCTGCATTGGGCGCATTCTACCGACCTAACGAAGATACAATGTTCTCCGTTGGTGGCACTGTAGGTACTGGCGAAACTCAATTGAACGCAGGTGTATCCATCCGTCTTGGTAAACGTTCCCCTGAATCCCGTTCCCGCGTAGCTATGGGGCGTGAAATTGCTGAATTGAACGCACGTCTTCAAGATATGGAAAACAAATATAATAACTTGTTACAAATCTTGACTCCACATGCAATTGATCCAAGCAAAACTGCTGAATTCCCAGACGTTCCTCGCAACCACTGGGCTTACCAATATATTAGCCAATTGGCTGGTAATGGTATCCTTGTTGGCTACCCTGATGGCACATTCAAAGGCGATGTTAAGATGACTCGTTACGAATTCGCTACCATGTTGTACCGTGCACTTCAAAATGGTGCTCCTATTGACGAAAACATGAAACGTGCATTGAATGAATTCGGTCCTGAATTACAAAATATTCGTCTTAACCACTTCCGTGTTGATCGTATTTCTGGTGATGATAACGATCGTCATAAAACTGAACGTGTTCGCGTTAACAACGAACCTAAAAACGAACGTGACGTATACGGTTCCCGTATATACAATAATCAATAGGATTAAATTTTCTAGAGTTTGTAAAAGCTCAAAACAGGATGTATCTTTTGATACATCCTGTTTTTTTGTCTAATATGCTTTTGTATTATCTTATATGTTTTTTTTGAATACGTATTCTACTTTTAATCAAAAAAGATTTGTGAGATAAATGTCCCAATATTTGACGAAGCCTCTTTTATGTTCCTTTTCAGATGTTTTTCTTTATGTTATAATGAAATTTAAAAAAGACTGCCTTGATTTATATGGTTTTTCTGCGAAACTTTTACAAATCAAAGTAGCCTTATTTTGTTTTCTAGCACTATAAATAGAATTGCATAATAATTAAGATTTTGGGGTTCTTGAATTATTATTATAATAATAATGTAATAATGATTTTAAAATATATACTTACCTGTTTTTGAAGAGTGTTTTTGGCAGAGAGTATATATCTTTTATCTTAATATATAGTGTATTTTTAGTGTAATTAGTTAGTGTAACAGAAAAAATTTAGGAGGAGTGTTATGAACCGGATTTATAAAGTCATTTGGAGTCGGGTGAAAAAATGTTATGTGGTTGTTTCGGAATTTGCTAATAATCGTGGAAAAATCAGCGGAAGTGGTGGAATGAGTGCGTGTACGGTTTTATGTGCACTTGCATTGGCGGGAAGTATAGCACTGCCATTGAACACTGTTCATGCAGTAATTCCTGAAGGAACAGGATCAGGTATGTCATTGGGAAATGGAACTGAGACAGGATCTGATCCTAATAATGTGGCAATAGGCGGTTATGCTAAGTCTTTAGGTGCAGTTGCTTTGGCGATAGGTGCTCATAGCAATTCTTCAGCTCAATATTCGACTGCTCTTGGTGGAGGCTCAAATGCTACGGCTCAAAATGCTACTGCTATTGGTGGCGTAGCATATGCATCAGCTAAAAATGCAGTTGCTGTAGGTGCAAATGCTAAAGCTTCTGGAGAATATGCTGCTGCTATTGGTGGAGACGCAAAAGCGGATAAGACTCATGCTATTGCTATTGGTAGCGTTGCTCATGCTCAAGAAGAATCTTCTTTGGCGATGGGGAATTTAGCGAAAGCTACAAATACCTATGCTTATGCAATTGGTGGTAATGCGCAGGCAAAGGGAAGATGGTCCATTGCTATGGGGACGAATGCGGTGGCTGAAGATGATGCTAGTGTGGCGATTGGAACATGGTCAAATGCTACGAGTGGGCAGTCTGCAGCTGTTGGCTATCAAGCCAAAGCAAAAGCTTTAGGAGCAACGGCACTTGGTAGACTCACGAATGTTACTGCAGTAGATGGCACTGCCATAGGGTCTTCGACTTCTGTTACTGGATTAAATGGTACTGCGATAGGTAATAAGGCTAACGTAACAGTAAAGAATGGTGTAGCTATCGGTAATGAAGCAAATGCAAAGAATGAAAATGCTGTAGCTATCGGTTCTGGATCTGAAACTGCAGCAGCAGTTGGCACTACGTCTGAAACGGTCAATGGAGAAATACATAATTTTGCAGGCATTAATCCTACTTCTACAGTAAGTGTTGGCAAGACCGGAGTAGAGCGTACCATTACTAACGTAGCAGCTGGACGTCTTTCTGCTACATCTACCGATGCTATAAATGGTAGTCAATTATATGCGGTGAATACTGAAGTGAATAAAGGCGTAGTGTATGCAGGAGATGTAAAGGTTGCAGGAGCTACGGATAATAAATTTACTCAAAGACTAGGTGCACAAACTAATGTTGTTGGCGGGGTAACAGATGTATCTAAATTGAGCGATAACAATATTGGTGTAGTATCTGATGGAATAAATACGCTGAATGTTAAATTGGCTAAAGAACTTAACAATCTGACTAGTGTAACAACTGGTAATACGGTTATGAATACTGACGGTGTGACTATTACCGGAGGTCCAAAAATCGTAAAAGATGGTATTAATGCGGGGAACAAACAGATTACAGGCGTTGCTAGCGGTGGAGATGTAATTACAAATGGTGCTAATATCGGAGATATTAACCGTATCGTTGATGCAAAGGATAAATACGTGACCGGCGGTACCGCAACTTATCAAGCTAATGGTGATGGCATTGCAAATCTAACTGGTACAAATGGTTTGATTGCTAATGTGACAGGCCTTAAAAATAACTTTGTTACAAGTGGTAGTGTATCCAATGATGGTAAAATGTTGACATTGGAACGTAACGATACAGGTAAAGTCAATGTCGATTTGAGTAATGTATTTACCGAAGTGGGAAAAGGGGACTATCGTTTGGTAGCAAACCCTGATCCAAATAGCCAAGGTAAATATAAAGTTGACAGTGATGGCAACATGGTATTGACTGTAGCTAATGATAAAGGCGATAAAAAACAAGTTACATTGACAGATATCGCATCCAAAGTACAACAAGATACGAATACAACGAATATCACAAATATCAATACTACTATTGCAAAAGGATTGAACTTCGCTGGTGATACTGGTACAGATATTAATAAGCAATTGGGTGATAAGTTATCTATTAAGGGTGGTGCTTCTGCGGACTTGACAGATAATAATATTGGTGTAGAATCTGATGGCACTCAACTAAATGTTAAACTTAAAAAAGATATTAACTTAGGGCCTGATGGTAGCTTGGCTATTAATGGGAAGACTTATGTCAATAAAGATGGTTTGAATGCGGGTGGTCAAAAAATTACTAATGTAGCAGCAGGTACTGCTGGAACTGATGCTGTCAATGTGGATCAATTAAATGCCGCCATTGGTGGTACAGCCAAAGCAACAACTGTAAAAGCTAAAGATGCTAACGTAACCGTTACAGAAGGAGTTAACGCTGCTGGCGGTAAAGAATATACAGTTGGATTAGGCGATAAGGTTACTCTCGGTTCAGATGCTGATAAACAAGTCGTTGTAGATGGTACTACTGGTACGATTACAGCTGGAAATAAGGTTACAATTCATGGTACAACAGGTGATATTAAGGCGGGAATAGTTAAAATAACTGGCGCCGGTACGGTAAATGAATTGACTAACCGTATATGGGATATCGATAATCCTACAGTTGTACATGGTCAAGCAGCAACAGAAGACCAATTAAAATATGTTAGTGACGGTGTAAAAAATAATAAAAATGATATTACAAATATCAATAAAACCATTGTAAAAGGCTTAAACTTCAAAGGCGACGATACAACTGTTATCAATAAACAATTAGGTGAACAGTTAGATATCAAAGGTGGTGCCGATACTAATAAATTGTCTGATGACAATATTGGTGTAGTATCTGCAAATGGTGCGCTTAATGTTAAATTAGCAAAAGAATTGAAAAATCTGACTAGTGTAACTACCGGCGATACCGTTATGAATACGGATGGCTTGACTATAAATGGTGGTCCTAAGATTCTTAAGAACGGCATCGATGCAGGCAATAAGAAGATTACTAATGTAGCGGCTGGCACTGATAATACGGATGCAGTAAATGTTGGTCAACTGAAAGACGCTATTGCAGCAGGTAAGACTATTCTTAAAGATGGTAAAAATACAACTGTTGAAGGTGATGGCTCAGCTGCTAATCCTTACAAAGTTAATGTAAATGATGATCTAGTCCTTGGTAAGAAAGGTATTGATGGCAAAGACGGTTCCATTGGAGTTAACGGTAAAGATGGTTCAGCTGTTGTTATCAATGGTAAAGATGGATCTATTGGTTTGAATGGCAAGGATGGTAATAACGCTATTTCTATCAAGGGGGGCGAGGGAAAATCTGGTATTGATGGCAAAAATACTACTCGCTTAGTAATCGAAGAAAAGAATGGCGACAAGCATGATGTTGCAACTTTAGATGACGGTATGAAGTATGGCGGTGATACAGGCGCTGTTATCAAGAAGAAACTTAACGAACAAGTGAATGTAGTCGGTGGTATTACCGATGTAAGTAAATTGACTACTGATGACAATATCGGTGTTATATCCGATGGTGATAGCAACTTAAAAGTTCGTCTAGCTAAGGACTTGAAAGGTTTGAACAGCGTAACTACCGGTGATACTGTTATGAATACTGATGGATTGACTATTAATGGTGGTCCCAAGATTGTTAAGACTGGTATCGATGCGGGTGGAAAGAAGATTACTAATGTCGCTGACGGTACTGATGTTACAGATGCAGTAAATGTGAGTCAATTGAGTAAAGCGGTAGCTGGTGCTACAACAAAACTAGAGAATGGTAAAAATACAACAGTAACTTCCATAACTAATAATGATGGATCTAAGACTTATAAAGTAAACCTCAATGATGATATTACTCTTGGAACAGATCCTAATAAGCAAATTTCTATTAAGGGTTCTGGAGGAACAATACAAGCAGGTAAAGTAACTGTTAATGGCACAGATGGTACAGTGAATAATTTGACTAATAAGACCTGGGACCCTGCTAACATAACTAGTGGTCAAGCGGCAACAGAAGACCAATTGAAGGCTGTAGCTAATGGGGCAGGTAAATACTCTTCCGTATCGGAAGGTAACAATATTAGCGTAATTAAAGGGACAAATGCAATTGGTGGTGTAGACTATAAAGTATCTGTAATCGATACACCGACATTTAAATCTGTAACAACTGGTAATACCGTAATGAACAATAATGGCTTGACAATTAAGAATGGTCCTAGCATCACAGAAACTGGTATCAATGCAGGTAATAAGAAAATCACCAATGTTGCAGCAGGTACGTCTGATTCGGATGCCGTTAATGTAAGTCAATTAAAAGAAATCGGTGGAAATATCAAGAATATTGATAGTCGTATGAATAGGGTTGGTGCAGGGGCAGCCGCATTGGCAGCACTTCACCCTCTAGATTTCGATCCTGATGATAAATGGGATATCGCTGCAGGCTATGGTAACTACAAAGATGCTCATGCAGCTTCAATCGGTGCATTCTATCGTCCAAATGAGGATACTCTATTTAGTGTAGGTGGTTCCTTCGGCGGCGGTGAAAATATGTTGAACGCTGGTGTTAGCATGAAAATCGGTCAAGGCAATCATGTGTCTACTTCTAGAGTAGCAATGGCGAAAGAAATCAAAGATCTTCGTGCTGAGCTTGAAAATGTGAAGGGCATACTCATGAAGGTTTCTGAGGGGAAACAGCTCAACTCCTTGGATTTGGATAAGATGCAACTTTTCCCAGATATACCTGAAAACCATTGGGCATACGACTATGTGGCGACATTAGCAGGTAATGGTATTATTGTGGGTTATCCAGACGGTAAATTTGGTGGAGATCGTATGATGACTCGTTATGAAATGGCTGCATTAATTTACAGGGCTATTCAAAACGGTGCTGTCGCCGATGATCAAATGGTTAGAGCACTTAAAGAATTCCAACCAGAACTTGAACGTATCAGAGTAGATACTATTTCTAAACATAAAGATGGTACGCCTGATATTCAACGTGTTCGCGTTATTAAAGGTCGCGGTTAATAGAATCGAAAGATTTTCATATGAGAAAAAATCTGTTTTATTGTGATTGGATGTCCAATGATAGGGCGTAAATATATCATTTATAACGTATATTTTTAAAAGTGTTTTAAAAAGATTTTGAGTTATGTCTCCTTATATGTATAATACTATTATTAAGGAGACATAATTTATTTTTGCTATCCGTCAAATATTACAATTTTATCTTATGAGTATTCTTTGGCATCAATCATTTTATGGTTGGTGTCATTCTTTTTGATTAAAAATAGAATACGTAATATAAATCTATCAATATGGCGTAGTTGATAACTTATTTGTCTCAATAGTTTTATCTTGTTATTAGTTTCTTCTGTGTATATATTATGGCACTCCATATGAGATCCTCTTTATAGATATTATAATTTCATATAATATTTATGTAATTATATTGCAAATAAATACATATAGGTGTATAATTACTTTCACAAAGTGAATTAATATTCGTAGCTTGTGAATAAAAATATAGATATGAGGGAAAGACCATGAAAGAATTTAGACAATTAACAGTTGCAGACACAGCAGAATATCATAAGGTATTAATCGATGGTTACGCAGCTATAAAAGACTATCCCATTAGCTTCGACGCTATTGATTTTACGGAAGAGGAATCTAAGGAATGGATTGAAAATTATCCTGTATACGGCTTGTATATTGATGGGCAATTAGTTAGTTCTATTACGTTTTGTATGCCTTGGGTGAAATACTCAACGCCGGATAAATATCCGCATATTGCTCATTTTGTAACGGCACCAGCTTTCAAAGGCAAAGGATATGCACGGGAAGTCTTGGGCTATGCAGAGGAGCTTTTAAAAGAACAGTTTAAAACACATATTGTTACATTAGGAACGGCTAAGGAGCATCCGTGGTTGCCTAAAATGTATGAATCCTTTGGGTTTACGGCGTATGATAAGGTTCATTTTAGAGGAAAACAGCATACAACTATATTATTCAAGAAAGAATTAAATTAATTAAGAAAGCGTTATATTAATTACGTAAATTACCTTGTACTCTATTTGAGTGTTTTATGCTCTGATCGCAGATCAGGGATATTCACTAAATTTAGATACAAGGTATTTTTTTGTGTAAGATTATGACTATTCAGTATATAATATATACATATAACGTATCTTTATGGTTATATGTGTTATGGATGATTTGTAGAAAGGATGTGTCCATATGTTGATTTTGTCTGGTATTTTAGTGATGGTCATCGGTCTGATGCTGCGCTTTAATGCCTTGTTAGTTGTCGTAGCCGCAGGCTTTGTAACGGGCCTTGCAGGTGGTCTCAGTATTAACGATATCGTTGGTGCTATTGGAGAGGCCTTTGTTAAAAATCGTTATATGTCATTATTTATTTTGATTTTACCTGTTATCGGTCTTATGGAACGTCACGGCTTGCGTGAACGGGCAGAAATTTTGATTGGCAAGATCAACGCTGCTACTGCAGGTCGTATCTTTATGATTTACTTATTTGTGCGTCAAGTAACTGTAGCCTTTGGCATTAACATGTCCGGTATGGTTGCTATGGTTCGTCCATTGATTGCTCCTATGAGTGAAGCTGCGGTAGCTCAAGGCCGTCCAGTATCTCAACGTACGCTCGATAAGGTACGTGGTGTGGCTGCTTCTGCAGATAATATAGGTAACTTCTTCGGTCAAAACTTATTCCTTGCTGCTGGTGGGTTATTACTCATCAAAGGCGTTATGGAACAATTAGGTTATTCTGTAGAATTAACAGATATGGTATTGTATGGATTGCCAACTGCTGTTTGTGCCTATATCGTTAACTTTATTCGCTTTATTATCTTTGATAAAACAATTCAAGCCTCTGTAGCTCGTGACGAAGCGGATATGAAAGCTGGTAAATTAGTACCTAATGAGTTAAATATTCTTGTTACACCAGAAGAATTGAAGAAGGAGGCTGAATAATATGTTAGAAATATTCTATAAAATGCAGCCCTTAGATTACGTATATCTTCTCGTAGGGATTATTCTATTTATCTTTGCTATTCAATCATTTCTAGATAAAGAACATAAATATCGCATTGGTACAGGCTTATTTTGGCTCTTATATAGCGTATCCTTTATCTTTGGTTCTTATCTCTCCAAGGAAATTAATGGTTGGCTTGTCATTGCTATGGCGGCTATTGTATTAGTAAAACAACTCGGCAAAGGCCATTACTTTGAATCTCCTATTGAATTTAAAAAAGGCGAAGCGGTTCGCATTGGTAATGTTATCTTCGTACCAGCGTTACTTGTTGGTATTATTACATTCTTCATTGGTTTCTTTACTAAGTTAGGCGCTCTTGTTGGTCTAGGTATTGCCGCAATCATAGCTATGTGTGCTGCTCTTTTTATTACAAAGGGCGAACTTAACCAAGGTTTCCATGAAGGCCGTCGACTTATCGATGCTATCAGTTGGACTGCTATTTTGTCCCAGTTATTAGCGGCTCTTGGGTATCTATTTAATTTGGCTGGCGTTGGTAAACTTATCTCCAGTGCAGTCGCAAGTGTAGTACCAGCAGATAATGTATTCCTCGTTGTTGTGGCTTACTGCATCGGTATGGTTATCTTCACAATGATCATGGGTAACGCATTTGCCGCATTTGCGATGATTACAAGTGCCATCGGTATCCCAATGCTCGTTGTAGCTCATGGTGCGAACCCAGCAGCTGTCGGTGCTATAGCAATGCTTGCAGGCTATTGCGGTACTTTGATGACACCTATGGCTGCCAACTTTAACATCGTACCGGTAGCGCTCCTTGAAATGCGCGACCAATACGGCGTTATTAAAGCACAACTTCCAATTGCATTAATCATGCTCGTATTGAATATTCTATTAATGTATTACTTTATTTAACCCTTTTGTGAAAGTACGATATGCTTATGAAACTATATGATATATCTTGTAAGGTTATGTATCATGCTTGATTATTCTAATGAACCATAAGATATCGTTATGAGGTAGTGTGATGAAAACAATTTTAATTACCGGCTTTGATCCATTTGGCGGTGAACCTATTAATCCGGCTTGGGAAGCGGTCAAAACAATGGATGGTTATACCGATGGTGATTACAAGGTAGTGACACAAATGGTTCCTACCATTCGTTATAAATCTGTTGATACTGTAAAAGCAGCAGCTGAACAGTGCCAACCAGATTTTATCCTGTGTGTAGGTCAAGCAGGTGGTCGTCCTGATATTACAGTGGAACGCGTTGCTATTAACTGCGACGATTTTCGCATCCCAGATAATGGGGGCAACCAACCGGAAGATGAGCCTGTTGTAGCCGATGGCCCTAGTGCCTATTTTGCGACATTGCCCATAAAAAATATCGTCAATGCGTTACATCAAAACGGTATTCCTGCTAAGGTCTCCAATACAGCGGGAACCTTCGTATGCAACCACTTGATGTATGGTGTATGTCACTATGCCGCGCAAAAGGGCAATATTAAGGCGGGCTTTATGCACATCCCATACTTGCCATCCCAAGTGGTGGATAAACCAAATCAACCAAGCATGGCTGTTGAAACTGTACGTGCCACATTGGAAACCATCGTTCATGTATTAGCTCATGGTGAAAGTTACAAGGCACAAGAAATTAACTATACAACACCTCACGAATAAGTAGTTTTCAAATTATGTAATATTCAATAGACATAATAGATTTATTTTACTTATAAAAGGTGAACTGTGTAGTTTTAGAATGTACGTACTTAGATAAATTAAATATATAAGATATTGTGTGATATCTACATGAGAGAAGGTCTTTTTAATGAACAGAAAGTTGGTAGCAAGTTTAGTTTCCTGTATGGTATTGGGTTCTGTAAGTGTGTATGCAGCCAATCCATTTTCCGATATAGATGCTTCTAGTTGGGCGTACCAAGCTGTTGAGCAATTAGCAAATGCAGGTATTATTAATGGGTATCCTGATGGGACTTTCAAAGGGAACAATCCTATTACTCGATACGAAATGGCTCAAATGGTAGCTAAGGCTATGGCTAACCAAGATAAAACCAATGCTGAACAACAAGCGATGATTAATCGTTTGGCAGACGAATTTGGAAATGAACTCAACACATTAGGTGTAAGAGTTGCCAAATTAGAAAATCAAGTAGGGAATGTAAAGGTAACTGGTAACTATCGTTTGCGCTACCGTGGTAGTGAATTGAAAAATGATACCTATGCGTATGGTAAACTTTCCTCTTTTGATTATCGGGCTCGTGTTATCTTTAATGCTAAGGTTAACGATAAAACTGATGCGGTGGTACGGGTACAAGGTTTTAGTGAATTCGGCAATAGCAATGCTACACAAGGCAAAATTAATCTTGCCTATGTAGATCATCATTTCGGTAAAGATACAACCTTGCGTGTAGGTCGTCAGCTTTATACACCTGGCCTAGGCCTCATGTATGATGATCTTGTTGATGGTGCTCGCCTCATGTATAAACATGGTAAGTTTGATGTATCAGCTAGCTATGGCTATTGGTGGGGCGGTGCTGGTACATACCAAGATAAAGAGAATACGATTACGGCAGCTATGGTTGAAGTAAAAGGTAAGGTTAATAAACATGTTACTTTAGGTGGTATGTATGGTCGATTCCACAATGGTAAATTGTATCAAGGGCAAGATGTGGATGCTGTAACAGGCAAACAAGTTAAATCCTTTATTGATTCTCCGTACAAAAACATTTGGGGCCTCAATGCAAATATGAACTTTAAACGTTGGAATGTATTTGGCGAATGGCTTACTGCACCAGGCGTTTCCGACTCTCATGCGTGGATGGCTAGCCTTGGCTATGGTAACTATGACATTAAAAAAGCTCATACCTATAGCATACGCGGCCAATACTATTACCAAGAAGGCAACTCTCCAATCTTTAGTAGTGCCTTTGCTCCTGCCTATAGTTTCTACAATCAACACTATGTAGATACTAAGGGCGTAGCTCATGTACGCAATGGTTTTAAAGGCTTCGTAGCTAATGTAAACTATGTACCATTCCAAAATGTATCTATCGGTGCCTACTATGGTTTTGGTAATAAAGACATGGATGGTAATAGATTAGGCGATTACTGGCGTACAGATGTAAACTTTATGTTCTAATATATGTTGTTTACATAACACATAATCTAAAAAAGCTCGAGTTATATCTAGAAACGATATAACTCGAGCTTTTTAATATTTAATGATCATTATAAAAATAATAATACCTACTATTGACATAGGTTTTTAAATAATATAATATAGGTTTATATTCATATTAAGTTAGTAGGAATAATTGAGGTATACAACAGAAGCTTTTACCATAAAAGGTGGAATAAAGCTCATGGGGATAACCTCTATAAGGAGAATAGAATGAGTGAACAAGTAGATGTGAGTAAAATCAAGGATCCTAGCATTGCGGCAGCTCGAAAAGAAGTTGAGTTCCAACGCGCTATGAATCCTTGTCCTATTGATTTTTCTGAGTTTCAATCTAGCAATCCTCGTTCTCAAGGGGAGCAGAAGGAGTATGAAGGTAAAGATGCATCGAATTTTAACCGTCGTCAAAAATATTCTGATAGTGAAGAGCCTCAATTCACAACACCTTTTGGCAGTGAATCAGGGTTTCTACCTGTAGAAAAGGACCGTTACCGCCTTGTATGGTCTAAGCATTGTCCTTGGGCCCATCGCATTGCTATCGCCATCGATTTGCTTGGCCTAGATAAGGTAATCTCTAAAGGTGCTGTTGATCCATTGCGTCCAGCAGGCGTTATTGCAGACTGGTTCTTTACCCTTGATAATGATGAAAAGGACCCTGTATTAGGGATTCACTCTTTAGGTGAAGCGTATCGCAAAGGTGATCCTAACTATGACGCACGTTCCACGGTACCAGCCATTGTAGATGTTACGACTGGTGCCGTAGTAAACAACGACTACCATGCGTTGACTACGGAATTAGCATTGGGCTTTAAAGATTTCATCTCTCCTGATGCACCAGATATTTATCCAGAGGAATTACGTGCCGATATCGATGCGTTGAACGTTATTATCTACGCTGATTTTAACTTAGCGGTAAACTTGGCAGCTCTCGTAACAAACCAAAAAGATTACGAGTACTACTATGACCGTATCTTTACTCGCTTGGACTGGCTCGAAGAACGCCTCAGCAAGCAACGTTATTTGATGGGTGATACGATTACCGATCCAGATATTCGTATTTTCCCAACATTGGCGCGCTTTGACCTCGTATTCTACCAAAAATACTTGGTGAATAAAAAACGTCTCGTAGACTATCCAAACCTATGGAACTATGCGAAGGACTTGTATTCCAATCCAGCATTCGGCAGTACAACAGACTTCGACTCTATGCGTAAACGTTTCTACTATGTAGACCATACACCATTTGAAGATCTACCACGCCTTGTTCCAAAAGGTCCAGACGACTCTATTTGGTTAGAGCCAAATGATCGGGCTGAAAAATTTGGTAAATAAAATCGGCAGTAAATTTATATGTTATCTGAACTGTATTTAGTAAATCTTTTACTCTGAAATCTGATATATTACTGACGAATCAATCGATATATATTTAATTATAGATAACTGAAAGGGAGGCTTTATGGATTCTGTAACACAGACGATTGTGAACTACATAGAACAAACGGATGTGACGAACCGTGAAGACCTCCTGTCAGTGGCTCGTATTGCCTTCCTAGATTATCTGGCATCCTTAGCACCAGCAGAGAACGAACAAGCCGTTCAAGAGTTAGCTCGCTTTATAGGGGCTAAGTCATCTATAAGCTCGGATGTTGGTCTGGACATGAACTCCAGTGTTTTGAGTGGCAAGGTTATATCAGAGGGCAATACTGGCTTAGCAATAGAGAATGTATCTAAAGCTGATAAGGCTTTGTATTATGGCTTTGCTTCGCATTATCTAGATTTTGATGATGCACAGGCGAACTTGGCGGGTCATTTCAGTACTATTTTATATTCTGCTTTACTGGCAGTGATTGAGCCGATGGATACATGGCACGAATTCTTTCGAGCCTATATCATCGGTGCCGAGCTAGAGGGTATTATTGGTTCCCTTATCAATCCTGCCCATCGGACCCAAGGATGGCATTCTACGGGGACCGTTGGTGTGATTGGGGCAGCGGCCGCTATAGGCGCTTTGCGAGGTCTTCATGGTGAAAGCTTGGCTCAGCTCCTGTCTTTGGCTGCTACTCAATCGGCGGGCATGTTCTTTCAAAGTGGTACAGATGGTAAGCCGCTCCATGCGGGACTGGCAGCACGCAATGGTGTGTGGGCTTACGAACTGTTGCAATATACATCACTTCAAACAAGTACAAAACCGTTTGACCCTGAACGGGGTTGGTTTAAAACAATCGGTAATATTACCGTTACATCAAATGACATCGCTAGCCGTTGGTTAGCACCAGGGCAACTTATTGATCCTGGTTTGTGGATGAAAGTCCACCCCTATTGCTCGGCAGCCATTTGTGGCGCTGAAGCAGCTGAAACCGTGGCACATAGACTATATACATCTTCTTCGTATGTGTCTAAACATAACTACCTTTCACCAGATACAGAGGAACAAGATCAATGTAGATTATGTGCCACCCCCGATTTCTCCCTTTGGAAGGATATAGATAGAGTGACTGTTCATTTTCCACCTGGTGCTGATGCGGCATTGCGTTATACATCGCCAAAAACAGGTCGAGAAGGGCAGTTTTCTATTGAGTACATCGTGTACCAAGTCCTCGCTTATGGGGAGGTACAGGACGAGTTGTTTAAGATAGATATCATAGACTCATCAGTACGAGACTATATGTCACGAATTGAGCGTGTCTATGATTTACCGAAGGTATCCCAAACGGAGCGGATTACGAAAGTAACCATTACATTGAAAAATGGAGATACTTTTACAGAAACGGTGAATAATCCTAAAGGATCGCCGAAGAATCCTCTTACTATGGAGGATATACGCATTAAATTAGGCCTCACCTTGGAGGCTGACCAAATAGATAGAGTTATTGTGGCTTTTACCAATACAGATAAGGTAGAGTCATTCCTGCAAACATTGCGAAAAGAAGGAGTTTTACATGTTTAATACAAAGAAATTAACGAAATTATTCGCCATCGGCGCATTGGCACTAGGCGTGCTCGTTGTAGCTGGTTGTGGCGACGACACATCTAAGGAAGCGAAAGTAAATCCAGATGCTAAAGTGATTAACGTAGCTACACGCGGTACAGTTCGCCCGTATTCCTACACAGATGATAACGGCAACCTTACTGGTTTTGACGTAGAATTGTTGAAAGAAATTGAACGTCGTAATCCTGACCTTCATTTCAACTTCAAACCAATGGCCGTTGATGCTGCCTTTGTAGCGATGGATGCAGGCCAAGTGGACATGATTGCAAACCAAATGCGTCGCAACCCGACACGTGAAGCAAAATACTACTACACAAATGAGGTTAACAACTACTCTACACGTAAATTAGTAGTTAAAAACGATCGCAACGACATCTCTAAATTGGATGATTTGAAAGGCAAGAAAATCGCCGTTACTACATCCTCTGAGTTCAACGAGTTAGTAAAACAATTCAACGAAACAGCAAATCCTCAAATCGAAGTTATCTATACAGATAAAGCAGGTGCAGAAACATTAAACCTCGTTGCTACAGGCCGTGCTGATGCAGCAGGTGAGTATGAATACGTAATTAACTCTGCTATTAAAGACCGTGGCTTGCCACTCAAAGCTGTAGGTGATGTATTGGCCGTAGTACCAACTTATTTCTTGTCTAAACGTACAGATGACATGAAACAAGTAAACGAAAAAATCGATAAAACTATGAAAGAAATGCGTGCAGATGGTACGTTGAAAAAACTTTCTGAACAATATCTTGGTGGGGATTACACATTCGATCCAACACAAAAATAACGAATAGGCCGCCTTGGCGGCCTTATTCTATTATGTCTAGAAGCGAGGTGCTACTGTGGGCAAGTATTTTGATGTGTCCTACATGATTCAAGCATTTCCACAGCTCTTGAATTATGTACATGTAACGGTACTCATCACCGTTATTTCTGCCATCTTAGGTGTTATTTTGGGCTCTATCATAGCCATCATTCGCCTCAAGAAGGTACCAGTATTAAACCAATTATTTATTGTATTTATCTCCTTTATGCGCGGTACGCCGTTCTTGGTACAGCTCTTCCTCATTTACTTTGGGGTACCAGAAATCATGTCCCACATGGGGCTTAACATGAAAAATGTGCCAGGCCTCGTATTTGTGTATGCCGTGTTTACCTTACATATTGCAGCTTACAGCGCTGAAATCATGCGCTCCAGTATCGATGCGGTCTCTCCTGGTGAGAAAGAAGCCGCTAAAAGTCTTGGTATGACCGAGTTCCAAAGTTATGTGCGCATCATCTTGCCGCAGGCTTTCACCATGAGTATTCCACCGTTGACGAACCTCGTTATCGGCATGTTGAAAGGAACGGCGCTCATCTTTAACGTCGGCGTTGTGGATATGATGCGTAAGGCGGATCTTATGGGCGGCAATAGTCAGCGCTATCTTGAGTTATTCGTCGATGCGGCCATCATTTATGGCATTCTAATTATCATCGTGTCCCTCTTGGGCCGATTGCTTGAAAAACGTTTTACCGTTGCGGGCAAGGAAACGCAACGCATTTTGATCAGTGAGGAGTAGGGGCGTATGGGACATATAATTGATTCAACCTATATTTATGGCACCTTCTTTGCTGTCATTCCTTATGTGAAAGTCACCCTCATGATTACCTTCCTCAGCGTTGGTTTGGGTACAATCCTAGGATTATTAAGTTGCGTGCTACAACAAAACAAAGTACCTGTGCTCAGTCAGCTCAGTTACTTGTACGTATTATTGTGCCGTAGTATTCCGAACATGGTTCTCTTATACCTCGTGTACTATGGTTTACCAATTCTCTTCCTCGCATTAGAGGATCAAACAGGGGTGCATGTGCCCTTTGAAAAGGTGCCAGCTACCTTCGTAGCCGTTGTAGGCTTAACCTTGCACACAGGGGCCTATTTGAGTGAAATCTTTCGGGCTGCCTTACAATCGGTACCGAAAGGGCAAATGGAAGCGGCTCAGGCCATCGGTATGACTTGGTTCCAAGCGTTCCGCCGCATCGTGTTGCCACAAGCGACAGTCTTTGCGTTGCCACTATTTACGAATCAGTTTCTTAACACCATGAAGAGTACCAGCATTGTATTCGTTATCACCGTTATTGAATTGTTCGGCGCTGCAAAGTTATATACAGAGGAAAATTCACAATATTTTGAGGCCTACATCGTGGTGGCCGGTCTATTCTGGGTGATGGGGATTGTCTTTGAATTTATCTTCCATCGTTTAGAAATCTATGCAAGCAAGTATAAACGAGGTAATGCATTATGATAGATATTAAACAAGTTCACAAATCCTTCGGGAACCGTGAAATTTTAAAGGGCATCGACTTACATGTACCAACGGGTTCTGTAACGGTTATCCTTGGCCCATCCGGCAGCGGTAAGACAACGTTCTTAAGAACGCTCAACTTCCTTGAAAAAGCCGATGCAGGGACGATGCAGTTAAATGATATTTCTGTAGACTTACATAAAGCATCTAACAAGGAAATCTTAAATGTACGCCGTAACACATCCATGGTGTTCCAGTCTTATAACTTGTTCTCTAATAAGACTGTTATTGAAAACATTATGGAAGGTCTTGTAACAGTTAAAAAGATGAAAAAATCTCAAGCTCGAGAAATCGCGCAACGCTTCCTCAAGGAAGTTGACATGGAAGACTATGATGATTACTATCCAGTACAACTCTCCGGTGGTCAACAACAACGTATCGGTATCGCTCGTGCCCTTGCGATGGACCCAGAGGTTATCCTCTTTGATGAACCTACATCTGCTCTCGATCCAGAGCTCGTAGGGGAGGTATTAGCCGTTATCCGAAAAATCGCAAAAGAATTAGAGGTAACGATGATTATTGTAACTCATGAAATTGGCTTTGCCAAAGAAGTGGCGGACCAAGTCGTATTCATGGAAGGCGGCGTTATCGTAGAACAAGGGAATCCTAAGGTTGTTCTTGAACATCCAAAAGAAGAACGAACACGCAAATTTTTGAGCCGTTACCTTACACTAGATAGCGAATTGCCTCTTGATAGCGCAGCGTTATAAGGCTCTGCTAGCTCTGTTTTAAAATACTAGTATTATATTAAAAATGTGATACTGTATTTGATATAGCTAATTCTAGTGTGCAATCTAATGACGCAGTTAGTTTATGATTAGAGCATTTTGAACGAGGTAAAGAGATGAAAGAATTTAGACAGTTAACCGTAGATGATGCGGCTGAATATCATGAGGTGTTGATTGCAGGCTATGCGGAGAATAAGAACTACCCTATATCCTTCGATGCTATTAACTTTAGCCCAGAAGAATCTCGGGCGTGGATCTTAAAATATCCTGTATTTGGTCTCTACGTAGATGGTTCCTTAGTATGCTCTATTTCATTCCGCATGCCTTGGATACCAAAGGCTACGCCAGATGTATATCCGCACATTGCACACTTTGTGACGGCCCCTGAACATAAGGGACAGGGCTATGCTCGTGAAGTCCTCGCCGAAGCAGAAGACCTATTGCGCAACGTATATAAAACACCAGCCGTAACCCTTGGTACAGCCGCAGAACATCCATGGCTTGCCAAAATGTATGAAGGCTTTGGCTTTAAAGAATATAAACGAACACAACTACCTGGAAAGGTACATACGACCATATTCTTTAAGAAAATATTGTAATGGGAACTCTAATTTTGGAGTCCTACCATACAAATAGCGACTAGTTAAGATAACCAACTAGTCGCTATTTTTTATATGTTATTGTTATGCTAGACTTTACATGCATTAGTGTTGCTTTTAAAAATTATCGATACTATTTCATTAATACATGTAATGTTATAATAAATAAAAATGTTACTGTTTGTGGGGTGTGAATAAGATGTATGAAATCGTAAATGAACCAAATTTAACAATAGCCTTTGATATGGATGTAGAGCTATCTGAATTTGGTGTATTTGGCGTATATATTAAACGAGGTTATAATATCTGTTCTGGCTATATTGATCCTAGTGATTGGTCCGGGATTCGCAAAGGCTATCAAGAATTGGTTAATTTGTATGAGAACTGTAAAGGCAAAGCAACCTTTACCTATGTATTAACTGGAGAAGGGGATATTCTTACATTCTCGTTAGATCAAAAGGGTGCTTTGACGATAGATGTTACTATCTGTACTACTTATAATTACAAATGTAATATGACAATTGAAAGTTTAGACCAAACGTATTTACCAAAGTTTATTGAGTTCTTTAAAGTGCTTTTGAAACGAGAGCCAAAATAAAAAGAGTCGCATCAAAGGATGCGACCCTTTTTTGTACCCAGTTTCTATTTACAATTATTTTGTAACAACTTTAAGATCTACAGGGATTTTAGCTTCTACAGCTTCGCCTTTGATAACTTTTTGAGCTGTATCGATAGCGATTTTACCCATTTGGTCTGGTTGTTGAGCAATTGTTGCAGCCAATGTGCCGTCTTTAACAGCTTTGTCTGCGTCAGCAGTACCGTCAAAGCCTACGATGAAGATTGTTTTGCCTGCGGATTTAGCTGCTTGGATAGCGCCTAATGCCATTTCGTCGTTATGAGCGAAGATAGCTTGTACGTCTGGGTTAGCTTGCAAGATATTTGTTGCTACGTTTAAACCTTTTGTGCGGTCGAAGTCAGCGCTTTGTTTTGCTACTACGGTTAAGTCTTTGTCAGCTACGTTATGGAAACCTTGGCCGCGTTCACGAGTTGCGGAAGCACCAGGGATACCTTCGATTTCAGCTACTTTTGCAGCTTTGCCTACTTTATCAGCGATCAGTTGAGCTGCCATTTCGCCACCTTTTACGTTATCGGAAGCGATGTGAGCTACTACTTTGCCTTTGTCAGCAGAGCGGTCAACAGTGATTACAGGAATGTTTTTAGCATTTGCTGCTTCTACGGAAGTAGAGATAGCTGCAGAGTCTACAGGGTTGATGATCAATACGGAAACGCCGCTTTCAAGCAAGTCGGAAATATCATTTGCTTGTTTAGCTGGGTCGTTTTGAGCATCAACGATTTTAACTTTAAGACCAAGCGCTTTAGCTTGAGCCTCAACGCCTTCTTTCATAGTTACGAAGAATGGGTTGTTCAATGTGGAAACAGAGAAGCCGATTGTGCCGGATTTTTTGTCGCCGCCGTTATCAGCGCTTTTACCACAGCCTGCTACAAGACCGATAACCATGATAGCCATCGCCAACAGTAACAATAGTTTTTTCATAGGAACCTCCTAGGCTTTCTTGCGGTCTGCAAGAACCGCCAATAAAATGACAATACCTTTTACAACTTGTTGATAGAAACTGGAAACGTCGAGAATATTTAACCCGTTGTTGAGGGTACCAATAATTAGGGCACCAATGAGTGTGCCAACGATATGACCACGACCACCAGCTAGGCTTGTACCGCCAAGAACTACCGCTGCGATAGCGTCAAGTTCGTAGCCTGCACCTGCTGTAGGTTGTGCAGAGTTGAGACGAGAAGTAATGATTGCACCAGCGATACCACAGAGCATACCAGTCAAGGCATACACGAAGATTTTAACGCGGTCAATCTTGATACCAGCAATGTAACTTACCTTTTCACTACCACCTACGGCGTATGTTTTACGGCCTAAGGATGTGCGGCTCAATACGAACCAGAGGGCGATGAAAGCTAGGAACATTGTGATAGCTGGAACTGGAAGGCCTGCGATGTCCCCTTGGCCAAAGCCGTGGAATAGAGGATCTTGTGTAAGACCGGAGATTGGGTTACCGTCTGTGAATACTAGCGTCGCACCACGGTAGATTGTCATGGTCGCCAAGGTAGCAATAAATGGAGCTACACGACCATAAGTAATAACGAGACCGTTAATACCACCCAATACAAGGCCTGCACCTGCGGCTAATACGATAGCCAATACAGGGTCAGTACCAGTTACGATGAGGTTGGCCATCACTGCACTAGAGAGGGCAAGGATGGAACCAACGGATAAGTCGATACCGCCCGTTAAGATGACGAAAGTCATACCAAAGGCGATGATTGCATTGATGGATACTTGGCGTAACAAGTTACGCAAGTTAGAAAATTCAAGAAAACTGTCGTTCATGACAGAGATAATTACAAATAATAGGATGAGGCCGATGAGGGGGCCTAATTTTTTTACATATTGCAGAGCTTTGCTGTCCATTATTGTCCTCCTGTGGCTAATGTCATAATCGATTCTGGTGTTGCATCGCTGCGGTCTAAGATACCTGCTACGCGGCCTTCGTGAATGATCATAACGCGGTCGCTCATGCCGAGCACTTCAGGTAACTCAGAGGACACCATGATAATGGACACACCAGCGTTCGTTAATTCGTTCATTAAATCATAAATATCACGTTTCGCGCCGATATCGATACCGCGTGTCGGTTCGTCCATGATGATAATGGATGGCTTTTTACCAACCCATTTCGCGATAACAACCTTTTGTTGGTTACCACCGGATAGAGACGATGCCGGTTCGTGAATAGATTGTGTTTTAACGCCCAGTTTTTTAGACAATTCGTCAGCAAAGGAATTGAGCTTGCCCTTATCTAGTACATGAGATGGGCAAATGTCACCAAGATTCGGCAATGTAATATTGGAACCGATGGAGAAATCGAGGATCAAGCCTTCGCTCTTTCTATTTTCTGTGATGAAAGCAATGCCGGCTTTGATGGCATCTTCTGGTTTTTTACAGTTTAGAACGGAGCCGTTAACTGTTACAGTACCGCCTTTGTGTTTATCTACACCAAAAATGGCACGCATAATTTCTGTACGGCCAGCGCCCATGAGGCCTGCCACGCCGAGAATTTCCCCTTTGCGCAAGGAGAAGGAAATGTCGTTGTCAAAACCTTCTGGTTTAAGGTTGTCGATGCTCATTACTACTTCGCCTGGTGTTGTCGTACGAGCAGGGTAGAACTCGTCGATAGAACGACCTACCATGTGACGTACTACTTCATCTACAGAAATTTCAGCAGTGGACTTCGTAATAATTGTGTGACCGTCACGCATAACCGTTATAGTGTCACATTCGCTAAACACCTCTTCCATACGGTGAGAGATATATACGATAGCCACGCCGCGGGCTTTCATTTTGCGCATCATGTTAAACAATGTCGCCGTTTCACGCTCTGTAAGGGCCGCTGTCGGTTCGTCCATGATGACAACCTTTGCATCTAACATCAAGATGCGAAGGATTTCCGTCATTTGTTGGTGACCAACGGAGCAAAGGCCTGCCTCAGTCGTGAGCGGCAATTCGATGCCTAGTTCGCGACATGTGTTTTCAGCCTCAGTGAGCATCGCCTTTTTGTTGAGCATACCAAATTTGTTGCGCTTTGGTCTCATTAAATACAAATTTTCTAACAATGTTAGATTTGGCCAAATATTGAGCTCTTGGTGGATGAAAGCTACACCGTTCAGCTCGGCCTCTCTTGGGTTTGGGAAGGTGCGCTCTACGCCGTCGATGGTGATTCTACCAGCATCCGCCTTGTGAATACCAGTGAGGATATTCATGAGGGTGGACTTGCCGGCCCCATTTTCGCCCATCAAGGCGTGAACCTCGCCCTCCTTGAGGGTAATACTTACATCGCGCAACACTTGGTTTGTACCAAATGCCTTCGCAATGCCTGACATAACAATTTCCATAACTACTCCTGTATGACTGGTGAAAGTATTTCTAATTAATTATTCTACGGACGATCGCTGAAAATACAATCGGCACGTAAGATAATGTTCGCATACGGAGATGCTTCACCAGTTCTAATAATGCACTTGCATTGTTTTGTGGCTTCTTTGAAAGCATCGTGGCTCGTTTCAATCCATTCGTATTGATTGGATGGGAAGGTAGACTCTAAGAAGTCATAAGCCTTAGGATTGTTTTCTTTAATTTCTGTAGCCACATGAATTGCTTCGGATTTCATATGCTTAGCGATTATGGATACTACCTGCTCAAAGCTCGGTACGTCAAAATCCAAAGCTAAGTCGATTTTTTGAACCCCTTCAGGTACCGGTAAGCCACAATCAGAGATACAAATGGTATCTGTGTGACCAAGATCTGCCAAAACCTTAGCAATATGGCTATTTAAAATACCGTGTCGTTGCATAAATAACTCCTTATCTATTCCGATGACTGAGGCTATAGAGCCTTAGTCATTAACTCTTATATAGAGGACAGTTGCATTCATTGCTTGAAGAACGGATAGTTTGGATTGAATAGGCCTTTCAAAGCGACTTTGGCCCTGCGAAGGCAGACCCGGTCAGTGGAGCTTTGAAAGACCGGTTCAATCTATACGTGTTCTGCTAAGAATGCAGCGACCTCGTCTTTTGTTGGCATGCCACCTTGAGCCCCCAAGCGTTGGATGGAGAGGGCCGCTGCTGCATTGCCGTAGTGTAGAGCGTCGGCTAAGCTTTTACCATTAACGATAGCCGTTGCAAAGGCACCGTTAAATGTATCGCCAGCACCTGTTGTATCTACGGGCTCAACCTTGAAGCCAGGTACAATGTGAATTTCACCGTTATCGGCATATCCTACACCCTTGCTACCAAGGGTAACGATGATTTTGTTTTCGTTAGCTAGTAAAATCTCCTCTGTAGATTGATTAGGGTAGAGCGCAGATAACTCGTGTTCGTTTGGCGTAATATAGGTTGCTAATTCTAACCATTCCGAATCGAGGTCGGCTGCTGGAGCAGGATTTAAGAGGACTTTCACATTAGCCTCGTGACAACGACGAACGATGTATTCAATAGTTGGAATAGGAATCTCGTTTTGCACCATTACGAGATCGGCTTGCTCGATAGCAGACCAAGCGTTATCTACTACGGACTGGTCTACCTTAGCATTAGCACCTGCAATCACGATGATGCTATTATCGCCTTCAGCTAATGTAATGTGTGCTGTACCGGTTGTAGTGTTCGGTACCGTAACGATGTAATCTGTATTGATGAAATTTTCTTTTAAATTATCTAAAATCATTTGGCCGTATGTATCTTCACCGATACAGCCGACCATCGTGACCTCTGCACCTAGACGAGCCGCAGCCACCGCTTGGTTTGCGCCCTTGCCACCGTGAGCGATGTGCAATTCGTTGCCCATAATTGTTTCGCCTGCAGTAGGGCGTTTATCCGCGAGGACTACAATATCCATGTTGCAACTGCCAATAACAACAATGCGATTCATAATAACTCCTTAATAAGCCTCTACCCTAACTGGGACTAAAAATGACTATCATTTATTTTTATACATAAAACTTAGGGTGTTTTATACAATAAGTTGCATATATAAATATAATTGATAATCTAAGAGGCATTTGCTTTCACATACCTATAAGTGTATATTAATCATTTATTAGTATAGCGTAAATACGTGAGTTTATCTATATAAATATCTATAAAATGTAGGAATAAAAAAGGTATACCCAAAATCTATGTTACATGAGTAAAAATGTACCGATTAGATTTAGGATATACCACTTTGAAGGGTATTTAATTTTTAAAGAAGCACTGGTTTAGTTCAAATGTTATAATCCGTTTAGTATATTTACATAATCCTGTCGTTGATCAAGTATAGAGATTAAATAAATAGTTCTAGTTTCCTCTACAACTGTGTAGAAAATAATAAGCTTTTCTAAAATCAACATTCGAAAGTCACTGTCATTAAGTGCTCTAATTTTAGGTGTAGTCCCCATATATGGATGGTTCATAAGATTTGAAATTGAATTTTGAATATTTTCTTTTACTTGTATAGCTGTTTCTTTTGAAAACTGCATAGCTATATAAAGTATTTGTTGATGTAGCTCTTTATTGAACTTTTCAGTAGGAATGATTGTGTAGGGTTGGGATTTCATAGAGTTACCCCATTTGATCTAGCATTTTATCGATACTGTTGAAAGCTTCATCAAGTGTAGTGGTGCGACCTTGAATGATATCGTTTTGTCCTTCTACAAGAGAGGATAATAATTCTATTTTTGACTTTAACATGTTATATGTATTATAGCCGAGACTTACAGTATCTCCACGACCATTTACAGTAATAATGGCAGCCTCATCTTTAAGTTGTAAGGTTTTAGAAATTTCAGGATACTTATTTCGTAAATCAGAGGATGGACGAATTGTTTCGCGTAATATTCCCATAGTTATCTCCTTATAGTTTTAAAAGTATTTGTTCATCATTCTTATACTGTAATTATATCATTTAAACGATATAATTGCAGTATACAAATATATATATGAGATATTTAATTCAAATGAGGTTAACTAGATACTTTAATCATAAAATGATATATAAAAAGACTATCTTCAAGCGTATTGAAGATAGTCTTGTATTGGTATATAGTATTTTCTCTTTTTTACAAAATATTTATTTATATATTAGTGAAAGCTTGGTTTGTCATAGTGTGTACCTGGTTCACCTACGCCGATGCTTGTGCGATGGAAAGGCGTTTCATCCGCAGCATGTAAGATATCAAAAATGGCTTTTACCACAGCTTCGCGTGAAACTTGGGCATCGTTGAATTGAGCCCCTTCAGGGATGAGTTCGTAATCGGTTTTCTCTGGATCATTGTAAAGCCATGTGAGGCGCAAGATGGTGTAATTTAAGTTGGATTCGCGTAATACATTGCGTGCTTGGCGCTCACCTTGAACATAGCTAATCGGTAAGTTGTCGAAGGTCCATTTTTCAAGTGCTACAGGGAATTCACCAGAAAGTCCAGCCATGGACACACCAATAACACGGCGTATATTTTTGCGGCTCAATGCTTTCACGATGGAAGCCATATCACTGCCAGACTCCATAGCACCTACAAATACAACCTCCGCATTTGTTACAGCTTGTTCTAATTTACCAGGATTTTGGAACGAACCTTCAATCACTGTAACACGTTCATGGTCGATAATCTCTGGAGGTATACGTGTTTTCAACTGACGACCATATAATGTAATGTGCATATCTGTATATGTTAATAGTGTAGCAGTCAACTTTTGAGCTATTTGGCCCGCAGCTCCTAAAATCGTAATATACTTATACATAAAAAAGACCTCCTATGTTCGGGCATAAATATTTAATGAAATTTTAACATACATATATGACAAATACGTGAGAAAAAATTATAAAAATCTTTGTATTATTTTCGTAATTTAATTGATGCTTAACATTTCATTTGTTGTTTTTAGCTGTGCAAATCGATTCCGCCAAATCTTTTCTTTGTAAAAGGATAGGATTGTATCGGCTGGTAGATACTCATTATCAAAGGTTGAGATAGCATCTTCGACGATGGTGATATTATAACCATACTCAAAGCCTACTTTCACAGATGTATCAATGCAAAATTCCACTTGCATTCCTACAAATGTTACATCGGTAATATTTTTTCGGTTTAAATATTCCTTTAATTCAGTATCCTTGAAGATGCTATTGTAATATTTATTGAAAATCTTTTCGTTTTCTTGCGGTTTTAATTCGTGATAGACTTGCCAATTATCACTACCCGTTGCTAATAAGCCTTCATCTTCAGAATGCCTGATAAAAATGACTTCTATATTTTGATCTCTAAAATGTTGAATGATTGCTTTTGTATTTGAGATAAAGTTTTTCGCATTGTAAGGGTTTTCCTTAACTAAGCCTTCTTGAATATCGATTACGATTAATGCCTGTGCCATTATGAACCTCCCTGATAAGGTAAAAGATGAGTTTATTATAATTATAGTGAAATACTAAATAATATATGGAGATTATAATAATTATACACCAAGATAGAGGAGGTATTTATTATTGCCTTTAGACTGGTTCGCGACGTAGTCGCGAATTATAAAACCATCCACTATGCGGGTGCGGCAACAAAAGTTATACAAAAAGTCACTTTGCTTAAGTAGAATGTAGGTGTTTAAGCCATATTATATGTAAAAGAAAGATGATTTTTCAATAGAGTAGAATATATTTAAGAAGTGGTATAATTGTATATATAAATTTTGCTTTTGGTTTGTGTGTGGTTGGTTATTTTGAAGGGAGCGACTGTATGTCAGATGGTCCGTTTTTAACACCAAGAGAACAGATAGAGCATAGTATATCCAAAGGTATTACCTTTGATAATATTACTGAAGTGGAAGCAGAACAATATTTAGTAGAGAATAATAACTACTTTAAACTTAGAGCCTTTAGGAAGAACTTCTTAAAATCCTCAAAATCTGGAAAATATGTAAATTTAGATTTTAGCTATTTAATAGATTTAGCATGTATTGATAATAGATTGAGACGAATCATGTTAGAAATGGCTATAGGGATTGAGCATTTTTCCAAAGTTCATTTATTATCTATTTTACAGCAGAATAATATTGATCCCTATGATGTAGTTGAGGAATATATGAATCAGCTAGAGAAATCTAATTTTGAACAATTACAGCATGACTTATGGAAAAATAGTGGTAGCTTATATTGTGGTAATTTATATGCTAAATATATTGATGATCAAAATAAACGTTGTCCAGTATGGGCTTTTCTAGAAATGATTTCCTTTGGACAGTATTTATACTTCTACAAATATTGTGCAGAATTATTGCAAAATATTGAGATTACAGAACGATTATACTTAATGTATACAGTTAAAAGTTTGCGGAATGCATGTGCTCATAATAATTGTATTATCAATGATATAAATTCTACACATAATAAACGTATTAATGCTGATTTACAACGTGAATGTGCTAAATTTATAAAATCACCATCAAGTAGACGTAGACATTTGGGACATATTTCTACCTATCAAATCTTAACTACGATGTATGCTCATCAAAGAATATGTATTAGTACTGGTGTTCATAAACATATATGTGGTGAATTAGATGAACTTAAGAAACGCTTTTTTCGAGATAATGATTATAGGTTGAATGATAATATAAAAGCTACATTTGATGTGCTTATTAGAGCTATTGACACATGGTTCCACATAAGGTAATATTTAAGTACATAGAAAAACCATTTTTGGTTTCAAGCGGCAGCATCGTTAATTCGGTGTTGCTTTATTTTTTATATAGGCGCCCTCAAGGGTGCTTTTTTGTTGTATTGAAATCTATAAAAGTGGTATAGAGCTTTTGCTTGCAATGGTATAATACACATAACAACTGGTATTACTTGAGGTGGCATATGGATAAACAGCAATTAGCAAATAAAATTTGGGAATCAGCCAATAAATTGCGCTCTAAAATTGAGGCGAATGAGTATAAAGATTATATATTAGGATTCATGTTTTATAAGTTTTTGTCTCAAAAAGAGGAAGAGTTACTACGTACACAGTATCAAATAGCAAAAACTGAATATAAATCTGTTTTAGTAGAATCAAATGTAGAATTGCGTGATGCTATTCGAGATGATTTGTACTATTTTATACCATATAATCATTTGTTTTCTACATGGATTCAGGATGGTAATCAGCTTGATGTAGGTAGAGTACAAGATGCATTAAATTCTTTTGAACGATTATTGAATGATCAATATAACCGGATATATAAAGGTATCTTTGATACATTGCAATTAGGTTTAACTAAGTTAGGCGATAACTCTGGTGCCCAATCCAAAGCTATTCAACAATTAATCTTATTGATTGATGAAATACCAATGGATGGCTCTCAAGATTATGATGTCTTGGGATTTGTATATGAATATCTGATTTCGAATTTTGCTGCCAATGCAGGTAAAAAAGCGGGTGAATTCTATACGCCTCATGAAGTTTCTGTTTTGATGTCAGAAATTATAGCTCATCATTTACAGGGCCGAAATGAAATTTCAATTTATGACCCTACAAGTGGATCAGGCTCTTTGTTGATTCATATTGGTAAAAGTATTGCAAAATATAGAAGAGATAAAAATAGTATTAAATACTATGCTCAAGAGCTAAAAGAAGCAACGTATAATTTGACGAGAATGAACCTCATCATGCGTAATATTCAACCATCTAACATCATGGTTAGAAACGCAGATACATTAGAGGATGATTGGCCTTATTTTGATGAAGCAGACCCTCAACAAACGTATAATCCGTTATACTTAGATGCTGTTGTATCAAACCCTCCATATTCTCAACACTGGGATCCCAAGGGAAAAGAAAATGATCCTAGATACAGTCGATTTGGGTTAGCACCTGCTACAAAAGCTGACTATGCTTTTGTACTTCATGATCTATATCATTTAAGACCAAATGGTATTATGACAATCGTATTGCCACATGGTGTATTGTTCCGTGGGGATAGTGAAGGAGAAATTCGTAAGGCTCTTATTGATAATAATCATATTGATGCAATTATTGGTTTGCCAGCTAATATTTTCTTTGGTACAAGCATCCCGACAATCATTATGGTATTGCGTCAGAAGAGAGAGAATCAGGATGTACTAGTTATTGATGCTTCAGAATATTTTGTGAAAGCTAATAAGAATAACAAGTTGCAGGCATCAGATATTCGTCGCGTTATAGATGCTTATTGTAAGAGAGAAACGATTGCTGGATATTGTACCGTTGTATCTCGTGATGAGATTATAAGTAATGATTACAATTTAAATATTCCTCGCTATGTGGACACATCTAAAAATGATGAAATATATGATATATATGGTATTGTTCATGGGGGGATTCCATATAATGAGATAGAAAAATTATCCCTATATTGGAATGTGTTTGAAGGACTTGATAAAGAAATTTTTAAACAAGGTCAAGATGGATACTATTCATTGGTAGAGGGGAATATTGCTAAGATTGTACAGGATTATCCTGCTGTAAATGCATTTACAGACTCCTTGGGGTTAAAGATTGATCATTATATAGAACACGTCTCGCAGTCTGTTATTGATAATTTTAAAGTTGGAATGGATGAAACTGTTTGGCATACCTTGTCAAACGAGTTATTTGAACAATTTTCTAATATACCATTAATCGACACATATGATATCTATCAAATTATGAGTGATAATTGGTCTAAAATTACATTAGATATCGATAAGATGGGATATAATGGTAAAGCCTTGGTTGCTTCTGTAGAGCCCAATATGGTAATGAAAAAGAAAAATAATAAACAAGTAGAGGTTCAAGACGGGTGGAAAGGGGCTATTGTTCCTTTTGAATTAGTACAAGAATTATATTTGCAGAATGAACTTTCAAATGTAACGCATATAGAGAATGAACTTGAAGCAATTAAAGAGCGAATCGCTGAACTTGCTGAAGCTGTACCAATGGACTATCAAGATATGGAATTCCTGAATGATGATAGAACTGGGTTTGTGAAGACGCCATTGAACGCCGCTGTTAAGATTTATAAAGATGAACCAGAATTATACCCATTATTAAAGGCTGTTAAAGATTTATATGCTGAAGAAACAAAATTAAAAAAATGTCAGAAAGAGGCTGTAGCTGAGTTAGCTGATGCTACAAAATATTGTATGGAGAATCTTACTGATGAACAAATAGATGAATTGTTATATCAACATTGGATTGTGCCAGCAATAAATGAACTAAAAGCGTATTCAAAAAAGGTCATCAATGATTTTGTTCAATGTTTAAGTGCTTTATCCAATAAATATGGAACTTCACTACAATCAATTGATAATGATATTAGAGTTGTAGAGCAAGAGTTGATTACATTATTGCGTGAGTTAGAAGCTAATGACGATATGGGGATATCCGCCTTATTAGAATTGTTAGGAGCAAAATGATGAATACTAATAAAAAAACTCCTAAGTTACGATTTAAAGGCTTTACTGATGATTGGGAACAGCGTAAGTTGGGTGATGTAGCAATTATTACTGGGGGAGGAACTCCAAGCACTAATGTTCCTGAATATTGGAATGGAGATATTGATTGGTATTCTCCAGTAGAAATAGGTAAGAATCGCTATGTTAGTAAAAGTACTCGAAAAATAACAAAGTTGGGTCTAGAGAAAAGTTCTGCTAAATTACTTCCAATTGGAACTGTTTTATTCACATCAAGGGCAGGTATAGGTAATACAGCAATTTTACAAGCTGAAGGGTGTACAAATCAGGGGTTTCAATCGATTACTCCTGATTCAAAAGAATTAGATACGTATTTTTTATATACTATGACACCGAGATTAAAGCGTTATGGAGAAGTAACTGGTGCAGGATCAACCTTTGTTGAAGTTTCTGGTAAACAAATGGAAAAGATGAGTTTAGTACTCCCTTCATTAGAGGAACAAAAACAAATAGGCCGATTTTTTAGGACTATAGATGATTCTATTACCCTTCATCAGCGTAAGCTTGAGAAACTGAAATTAAATAAGAGTGCACTTTTACAAAAATTATTCCCTCAAAAAGGATGTACGATTCCAGATGTTAGATTCAAAGGATTTACTGATGCTTGGGAACAGCGTAAGCTAAATGATTTTGGAATAGCGACAGGTGGAACATCAATTGAATCAGAATTTGTTGATGGAGGAACTTATAAAGTTATTAATATTGGTAGTTATTCAGAAGAATCAGTTTATAATGATCAAGGATTAAGGGTTAATAAGACAGACAAAACTAAGTCTAGGATTCTTAATAAATATGATTTAACAATGATCTTAAATGATAAGACCGCTTCAGGGAATATAATTGGCCGGGTACTATTAATCGATCAAGATAATACATATGTATATAATCAGCGAACAGAACGAATTGAGGTTGATACAAAGAATTTTCTTCCTATGTTTTTATACCATATGTTAAATGCACCAGAACAAAGAAAATATATTGTTAAAGCGAGTCAAGGTAATACCCAAATTTATGTGAATTGGTCAACTATTAGTAATATTGATTATATGATTCCACAACTCCTATTAGAGCAAGAGAAAATAGCAAATCTTTTTTCTTTGATTAATAAAGATATTACCCTTCATCAGCGTAAATTGGATTGCCTTATATCAATAAAAAAAGGTTTACTTCAACAGTTATTTGTGTAGATTTAATAGATTAGGTGAATTATGATTTTTACAAAAGAATCTGATTTTGAATTAGCCCTTATTCAGCAGTTATCTAATCATGGTTGGGAAGCAGAGTGTATTGAATATCCAACAGAAGAGGCGCTTGTAAAGAATTGGGCAGATATTATTTATAAAAATAACTGTTCTCCTGACAAGCTAGATAAATATCCGTTGACTGATAGCGAGATGAATCAAATCTTAATGCAAATTAAGATGTTGAAAAGTCCTGCCATGATAAATGATTGGATAAATGGCAAAGTAGTTACTATTAAACGTGATAATCAAGATGATGCGATGCATTTGGGGAAAAATGTATCACTTAAAATTTTTGACCGTAATGAAATTGCTTCTGGACAAAGTGTTTATCAAATAGCACGTCAACCACAATTTAAAGGGCTTAATGATGTTTCTAGAGATAGACGTGGAGACGTCATGTTGCTAATTAATGGGATGCCTGTTATTCATATTGAATTGAAACGTTCAGGTATTCCGGTTGATTTCGCAATTAATCAAATTGATTTATATAATCGTCGTGGTTTGTTCTCTGGATTATTTGCTTTAATACAAATTTTTGTGGCTATGACACCAGAAGAAACGGTATATTTTGCTAATCCTGGAAATGGAGAAGCTTTAAAGTCAGAATTTCAATTTCATTGGGCCGATGTAAACAATGAAATTATAGGGGATTGGACTCAAATTGCCGGAACATTGTTGGCAATTCCTTTAGCACATGAATTATTAGGGTTTTATACAATTCCAGATAGCTCTGACGGTGTCCTCAAAGTGATGCGTAGCTATCAGTATTATGCAGCAAGTCGTATTGCAGATATAGTTAGTAAAGCTGATTGGGGATATACCAGTCCTTTAGGTGGGTATATTTGGCATACAACAGGATCTGGTAAAACTATGACATCGTTTAAAACGGCGCAGATTATTGCGAGTGTAGGAGATGCTGATAAAATCGTATTTCTTGTGGACCGTGTTGAATTAGGAACACAGTCTTTGCAGGCATATCAAGGGTTTGCCGACTCTGCTACATCCGTAGAAGGTACAGAAAGTGGTACTGTATTACTGAAAAAACTAGATAGCATTGAACCAAAGGATATGATAATTGTTTCCTCTATTCAAAAGATGAATCAATTATCTAAAGATGATACACGCGATGATATGTTAAACCGTGTTAAAGGAAAACGGTTGGTTTTTATTTTTGATGAATGTCATCGCAATACTTTTGGCGATATGTTGAGAGCAATTAAAGAAACATTCCCACATGCTTTATTATTTGGGTTTACAGGCACGCCAATTTTTAAAGATAATGCAAAGAAAACATTAGCGACTGCCGATTTATTTGGTGATGAATTGCACCGGTATAGTATTTCTGATGGTATTCGAGATAAAAATGTGTTAGGGTTTGATATTACATCGGTGCCAACATATAGTGATGAAGATTTACGTAATGCAGTTGCATTACGTGAGGTTGGCGCTAATACCGTTAGTGATGTTATGGAATCTCCCGAAAAACGAGAAGCCTATTACCATTTTATAAATGATGTACCTATGGTTCGAGATTATGAACATGGATATACAAGAGGTATTGAGGATTATATAGAAAATGGGCATTATGATAATGATGACCATCGTAGAGCTGTAATTGAAGATATTCATGGTAAATGGTTGGTACAAAGTTATAAAGGATTATTCCATGGTATTTTAGCAACCCATAGTATATCTGAAGCGATTTCTTACTATCGATTGTTTAGACGGAGTGCACCTAATTTAAAAGTAGTGGCCTTATTTGACCCTACTGTAGATGGTGAAATGGATCCTACAACCGCTGTTATTAAAGATGAAGCATTGGAAGAAATCTTAGAGGATTATAATACATATTTCAATCAAAAATTTACTGCATCAAGTTATGCTTCATTTAAGCGTGATGTTTGTGCTAGACTTGCGCATAAGCTGCAATATCGTTCTAATGATGTAGAAATTGATACAGATAAATACATTGATGTTGTAATTGTCGTTAAACAATTACTGACAGGTTTTGATTCAAAATATGTAAATACACTATATGTTGATAAAATTATGGCTTATGAAGAAATAGTACAAGCTTTCTCTAGAACAAACCGTTTATATGGTCCAGAAAAACCATTTGGTAGCATTAGATATTATCGTAAGATACATACTATGTCTCGTAATATTCAAGATGCTTTTAGGTTATATTCTGGATCGGTACCTGAAGGGTTATATGCAGATAAAAAAGATCAGAATATTCGCAAAATGAATGTTATAGTAGAGGATATTTCAGATTTATTTATATCAGAAGGCATAGAATACTATTCAAAATTACCGGATAATATAGCGAGTAGACATAAATTTGGACGCTTATTCTATCAATTGCGTAGCTTAATGGAAGCTATTCGGCTACAGATGTTTACGTGGCAAAAGAATATTGATGAGAAACTAGGACTAAATTTAGATGAGGAAACGTATAACACATTAGCAGTTCGATATGGCGAATTATTTAGTTCTAGTACACCTGATGGTAAATCTAATCCAGTGATTCCTTTTGATATAACTGCCAAAGCTCATAAGCAAGAATCTATTCGGATTGATGCTGATTATATGAATAAAAATTTTGAGAAGTATATAAGAGCATATAATATTGATGACTTTGATAGTACTTTAATTGATCAATTAAGAATGATGCTTCATAAAAGCTTTGCTCAATTATCTCAAGAAGAACAACGTGCTGCTAGACAAATTTTGGTTGATATAGAACATAAGCGGTTAGTTGTTGACGAGAATAAGACATTGACTGATTATATCAATGAATATATGAATGTCGATTGGAACGCGAAGATACAGTATTGTATTAATTTGTTGGGTGTTGATGAAGCTAAGTTGAGGGCATTGTTAAATGCTCATGTTAATGAAACTAACATTGATGAATATGGACGCTTTAATGAGTTGATTTCCACTGTAGACATCGAGCGAGCTAAACAAAATTTAGGAATTGTAGATCAACCTCATTGGAAATGTATTATTAAAATTAAAAATATACTTAGGGAGTTTGTTATTTATAATAAGCTTGATGGTTATAAATCGTAAATTTGCTTTAGAGTATATTATAAAAATAGCAGGATTAATCCCCTGCTATTTTTTGTTGCGCTCTAAACTTTCACAATACCCGTATAAATGTTAAAATAAATCCATATATATTTTTATAGAAATGAGGCTATTATGGAACGGATTCAGGATCTTGTGTACACGCATGTGCAGGGTGGCCAGTTTAGATGGGTTACTGTTAGCACATTGATGCTCGCATTGGGCACGATTTTGCATTTGGTGAGCCCTAGTGTGGCTGGGGTAACGCCGAACTGGACGATTGCTACGTACTGCGTAGCTATTTTATTGACTCGTCCTAGTTTGAGTCAAACCTTGGGGATTGGCCTCGTGGCGGCCCTCATCAATGTATTGACGTCTAAGTCAGCGTTCCCTTACGGCAACTTGTTGTCTGAGCCGGGTGGTGCTTTGACGGCGGCTCTCGTAACGCGCGCTATGTTGTCCATGAAGTTCCGTAAAATTGGTGGTTTTGATTTAACGCCTGTCGTGTCTGGCTTTTTAGCAACTGTTGTATCTGGCGGTATCTTTGTTACCATTTTGTGGCAAGTGCTTGGGTTGCCAAATAATGTGTACATGTACGGCATGTGGCCATTGGTACTTATCGTAGGGGCCTTGAATGGTGCCATTACACCAATCTTGTATATTCCGGCACAACGTCTATTTTCTAAACGTGGCATGTTGCCAAATGCGGACCAATTGACATCTGATCATAGTCGCTTGACTATCTTGCCTGAGCGCCAAGCTAAAATATCCATTGAGCACGTAAATTACTATCATCCTAAGGCGACTACACCATCCCTTGAAAATATCAATCTCGATGTAAATGAAGGTGATTTTCTCGTTGTTACAGGCCCTGCAGGCTGTGGTAAAAGCACCCTTTGTATGGCGATGGTAGGGGCGGTGCCTAAATTCTATGGTGGACGGCTAGAAGGCATGGTCTTCGTAGATGGTCATGCGACTACGCAAATGGAAATCCCAGAACTTGCGAACCATATCGGTGTAGTTCTGGCCGACTACGATACACAGCTCGTAACGATGACAGTTCGTGAAGAAGTAGCCTTTGCTATGGAAAACCGCGGTTATGACCGTGAAACTATTAAAGCTCGTTCTGAAGAGGTGTTTAAGCAAGTTGGCCTTGTAGGCTTAGAAGACCGCAAGATTACAAGTTTATCTGGTGGTCAACGCCAACGTTTGGCTATCGCTTCCGTATTGGCTACGAACCCAACCGTACTTGTTCTTGATGAACCGACAAGCTCTCTCGATCCAGATGGGACCGCAGAATTATATCGCCTCGTAGGTGATTTGAACCAAAAACACGGTATCACCGTTGTCGTTATCGACCATGACTTGCATGCCGTATTGCCGTATGCTAACCGCATGGCCCTCATGGTAAATGGTTCTATCGCCTGTGATGACGATGTACCGACTACGCTTCGTTACATGTACGAGCACAACATTCACGTCGATGCATTGCCATCCGTGTTTACAACCTATATGGAATTGGAACAAGCCGGCTTCCACAGCGATGAACCTTGGCTCAGCATCGAGTCTGCTATCAAGGGCTTGCACCAAATTGAAATGGCTCATGCTATTCAAACCGAGGTGCATGGTAAAAGCAACTCTCCAGCTAATCAAAGAATTACAGTAGATAATCTTGTTGATCAATCTAATATAGTAGAAAATAGATAACCAGTTCAACGTGTTGATGATGTACCAGGAAAGGACGGTGGAGCTCATGCTTAAGGTTGAAAACATCCGCTTTGGCTATGTGCCATCCGTAGATATTTTCCGAAACGTGACTTTCACTATCGAAGGAGGCGAATATATCGCTATCGGTGGTCGTAATGGTTGCGGCAAAACGACTATTACGCGATTACTTGTCGGCCTAGAAAAGGCTAGGGAAGGCCACATGTATTATAACGGCAGAGATATTACGTCCATGCCGCCGTCTAAACGGGGGCAATTTATCGGCTATGTATTCCAACAGCCAGATCGCCAAATGTTCAGACCTACCGTAGCCACAGAGGTTGCCTTCGGACCTGAGTCCTTGGGGCGCAGTAAAGCCGAAGTGAAGCGTATCGTTGATGAAGTATTGGAGCGCACAGGCATCGGCCATTTGCGTGAAGCTTATCCTCCAACATTACGCCGCGGTGAAAAGCAACGCGTTGCCATTGCTTCTGCGTTGGCTATGCAATCTAAAATCCTCATCCTTGATGAACCAACCAGTGGTCAAGATGGTAAGGAAACTAAAGAGCTATTAGCATTATTGCGTCAGCTTAATTTAGAAGGTATCACAATCCTTCTTATTACCCATGATATGGAAATCATGGCTAGCGAATGTAGCCGTGCTATCATCATGGGCAACCAAACCGTTGCCTTTGACGGCAGTCCAGAAGAATTATTCAAAAAATCTACGGATGAATTGCAAGAGTTAGGCCTTACGAAACCGCCAAGTGTGGAACTTTCACTAGCGGTACCATCCTTAGGCTATTGCAAATCTATGGATGAATTGAAATCCAAGTTAGTGGCTCAGTTGAGCGGAAAATAGGAGGGACATATGGAACGTTTAGTACCGTTAACAAAAATCTTGATGACCCTCGCTGTATCCGTGTGGGCCATCCTGTTGCGCGACTGGGTATCGCTATTGGCATTAGTCGTAGTAGAACTCGGTGCATTGTTTTTGGCAGGTTTGTTATTCAAACAACGCAAAGCCGTGTTGGCATTAACTAGCTTCGCTGTATTCCTTGGCCTCATCCAATTCCTTGGCAGCGGCGATGTAACCTCTGCCATTGTATCCGGCTTACGAATGTTGGCTATGACACTTGTCTTTATAGGCTTGTTGGCAACTACAAAATTACAAGACCTTACGGCCGCGCTCGTAACACAATGCAAAATTCCTTATGAATATGCATTTATGTTCACTGCTGCGCTCCGCTTCGTGCCTGACTTTATTGCTGAAAGCCATGCTGTACAAGAGGCGCAAGCTTGCCGTGGCTTATCTCTAGAAGGCAACTTCATTAAGCGTATCAAATCCTATGCATCTGTTATTCAACCATTGCTGTTGAAATCCTTGGGACGCTCCGAAACAATGGCATTATCCTTAGAATTACGTGGATTCGGTGGCCCCACACACAGCTTTGCTGCATCCGTAGGATTGAAAAGAATCGATTATACTGTGATTAGTGCTTTAATTGCTATTACAGTACTTTTATTTGTTATTGTGTAATTTTCTTATAAATCAAGTAAGAGTATGTTTTTGCTCCTATAGAAATGTATTAGCTCTAATAGTCATAATAAAAAATATGATGAGAGTATATAAGTAAAATAAGAGCTTTTTACTTATATATGCTTCAAAACGTATATGCTGAGTGGTAAAATTTACCACTCAGTTTTGTTGTATTGGGCATATAGATGTAAAATATGTAATTCTTACCTCAAAAGATGGAGAAAAGTGAAATGGTATGTTATACGAATAGTTCGTCCTTTTTCTTGCGTATGTGGGCTATTTTTATATATTATGTTAAATAGAAATAATATTTTTAGGATACCTACAGTTTTGAGGAATACTTATGAGTGAGTTAGTAATACGACCAATTACAAGGAATGATATAGCCCCTTGTTTAGATATTTATAACTATGAGGTTGTGAACGGCGTAGCCACGCTTGATCTTGAACCCCGCACGTTGCCAGAGTGGCAGGAGTGGTATGAGTCTCATAGTGATGAACACCATCCTATTGTGGTAGGTACCATTGATGGGCTTGTAGCAGGCTATGCATCGCTTTCACCATATCGACCTAAAGAGGCCTATAAAAGTACCGTCGAATTATCTATCTATATCCATCAAGATTATCGCGGTAGGAGAATCGCTACACAGCTGATGGCTCATATTTTAGAAATAGCAAAAAATGATCCGTTATTGCACAATGTGGTATCCGTTATTACGGCTGGCAATGAAGGCAGCACCAAGTTACACGCGCGATTTGGCTTTACCTATTGTGGTTTAACGCCTCAAGTTGGATTCAAACATGGTAAATATCAGGATACCGAAACATACGCATTATTGGTATAATAATTAGTATAGTAAAAGATAAATATTAATACGTTATACTAATGATGTATAGATTATAGATAAGGATTCGCCAGGGGTTAGGGCGAATAGGGGTGATTGAATGAACATGAAAGATGAACGGCAGTTCGTTGGATATAGTAAATATCGTAGCCGTCTCGTGGACGGTCATGTGCATACGGAGTTGTGTCCACATGGTAGTGGGGACCGAACTGCGATGATGATTGAGAAGGCCATCGAGTTGCGTATCGAAAAGGTATGCCTTACAGAACATGCACCATTGCCAATAGCTTTTGCTGCAGAATATGGTGGTGATAAAAAGGCCTATGACACAGCGTCTTTGAAATTAAATGAAGTTGATACTTACTTAGAGTTGGGTCGTCAATTACAACGTGCCTATGGCACACATATCGATATTTCTCTCGGTTTTGAAGTCGATTATATTCCAGGCTTTGAATCAGACATTCAAGAGTTCTTGGATCGCTATGGTCCGTTGACGGATGATAATATTTTATCCGTTCACTTTATGGAAGGCGTTAATAATGCCTTTTACTGCTTAGACTACAGTCCTGAAGAATTCGAAAAAGGCTTCGGCCCGTGGATCGAAAAACAATATGAGTTATATTACAAGTATTATTCTACAGTGCGTCAAGCCGTGCGTGCTGACCTCGGTGAATATACACCTAAACGCATAGGTCATTTTGATTTAATCAAGAAATACCAACATCACTTTGGATTTGAACGTCATTTAGATCGTCGCAATGCGCAGGTGGTGAGCGATATTTTGCATATCATGCGCGTTCAAGGTCGCGAGCTAGACTACAACATGAGCGGCTTCTTCAAATCAGATTGTCGTGAAATGTACCCAAGCCGTTTCATTCAAGGCATGGCGGCTATCATTGGTGTGCCATTTGTATTGGGATCTGATGCACATAGCGTGGCAGATATAGAAAACGTTTGGGGCTAGCATAAAATCATTATTATAGTAAATACATGAAATATTAACGGTTCTATTGACAATTCTATAGAACCGTTATATTATAATTTCATACTTTAATAAAGTAAAGCGATAAAATAGAAAAGTATCGATATAGGTAAATTTTTTCTCATGGTGTATTGAATAACCACATAACTAGAATAATAGCAAAGGTATATGGCTTTCACAGGTGTGAGAAATGATATGAATCAATTGATAGAAAGGATGTTTACGATGGTACAGCAGCAATTACCTACTGGTTTCCGCGATGATATAGGGATCGTAGCAGAGCGCAAGGATGATGTGAGTCAATATGTACTCGGTCTTTGTCGAAATCGTCAATACACAAAGATCTCTACGCCTCTCGTAGAGTACAAAGATGTATTCAATGGCTATGCAATGGGGCGCGGTCAACATATGTACGAATTCATGGATAGTTCTGATGAGTCCGTCGTAATTCGTCCTGATTTGACGATGCCAATCGGTCGTTTTTTGGCGACTACCAATATTGAATTGCCTCGCACGTTCTACTACTTGGGCGATGTGTTTATGAAAAATAAAAAGCACCGCGGCGATGTGAACCAAGTGACGCAAGGTGGCATCGAGATGGTAGGCTACGAAGGGCTTGAGGCTGAGCAAGAGTGCTTCAAGATTATTAAAGAGGTGAACGAAGCTCAGTTGGGTAATCATTTGTTGCTCGAAATTGGGGATGCTCGGTTCTCTCGTGCTATTACCGATGCTCTTGGACTCAGCGATGATGAAAAGACGGAGCTCTTAGAGGCGTTATTCACTAAATACTTGCCACGATATAACGAGTTGATTTCTGACTTTAAAAATAGTGCGCTATATCCTTTCTTAACTGTATGGCCTCGCTTGTTTGGTACGGTTCAAGATATAAAGGATGAGCTTAATCAAATTATCTTGCCTGCAGCGGCGCAGCGCATTTTAGATAATCTCGTAGATATGGCAAATCAAGTGGAAGCAACGGGGCAACGGGTTCGCATTGATGTTTCTACGGAACCACTTCAATCCTATTACACAGGTCTTACTTTTAGAGGCTATGTGGACGGCGTGTCTCAATACATCGTCAGCGGCGGCCGTTATGATGGCTTGCTATCTAGCTTTGATGGTACGCCGATGCCGGCAGTAGGGATGGCTTTTAATATCGACGTCTTGACTGATATTACCTTGCAGGGTGAAAGCAAAGCTCAAGATAACGATATATTGCGTATCGCTCTTACGAAGGGGCGCGTAGAAAAGGATTTTATTCCACTCCTAGAAGCATGTGGCATTAATTGCGAGCCATTACATAATAAGGCGCGCAAGCTCATTATCTCTTTAGGCGATTCTATGGAGGTAATCCTTGTAAAGGGGCCAGATGTAACGACGTATTTGAAAAATGGTGTTGTTGATCTTGGCATCGTCGGTAGCGATGTGCTCGATGAACAAGACGATACGAGCTATGAAATGTTAGATTTACAAACGGGTAAATGCCAATTTATCTTGGCGTCCTTAGCGGGCTATGATCCTAAAGAAGGTCGCCGTCAACGAATTGGTACAAAATATCCAACCGTTACGAAACAGTACTTTGGAGCTCAAGACGTGGAAATCATCAAAATTGAAGGCTCCGTTGAGCTAGCCCCACTTGTAGGACTAGCAGATGCTATCGTAGATATTACGGAAACGGGTACCACTTTGCGTGAAAACAATCTAGAAATCTTCGATTGGCTACAGCCCATATCTACACGCTTAGTAGCAAATCCATTAGCATTAAAACAAAAGAGAAATACCATTTTTAAGCTCATAGATCAGCTTTTAGAAGCAATTAATAAAAATTAATAAATAAGATGTAGAGTGAATCATATATTTAACAAGCAATACGAATAGCTTAAGTAGGAAGAAGGATGACAGATGAAAATATATAAGGAATCATTAGATACGATGCTTGCCATCGTACGGAATTACACACAGCAAACCACAGATATGGAAATCGAGCGTCGGGTGTACGATATCATTGCTGATGTCCGCACTAACGGTGATGCGGCGCTCAAAGCGTATTCTGAAAAATTTGACGGCGTTTCCATTGAAGATTTCAAGGTGCCTCAAGAGGAAATCAACGCAGCTTATGAGTCTTTATCTGATGATTTGAAAGCCGCATTATTAAAGGCAAAGGCAAACATTACAGAATTCCACAGCCGTGAAATCGAGCAGGGCTTTGTGGACATGGATACACCGGGTATCATCCGCGGTCAAAAGGTGATTCCCTTGGCTCGCGTTGGTCTCTACGTCCCTGGAGGTACAGCCGCGTACCCTTCGACCATTATCATGACTGCTTTGCCTGCAAAAATCGCAGGGGTGAGAGAAATCGTTATGGTTACGCCCCCTCAAAAGGATGGCATTAATCCTGCCGTATTAGGTGCTGCAAAGCTTGCCGGCGTTGATGCGGTATATCAAGTGGGCGGTGCCCAAGGTGTGGCGGCCCTTGCTTATGGTACGGAAACGATTCCAAAGGTAGATAAAATCGTAGGCCCTGGCAATATTTACGTGGCAACGGCGAAACGTCAAGTATTTGGCCAAGTCGATATCGACATGATTGCGGGTCCAAGTGAAATCGGTGTTATCGCCGATGACAGCGCAAATCCAGTTCACCTCGCAGCAGATCTCTTATCTCAAGCTGAACATGATCCTCGTGCGCGCGCTATTATGGTGACTACTAGTGAAAGTTTAGCAAATGCCGTATCCGATGAGGTGGAACGTCAACTTAAATTGTTACCTCGTGAAAGTATCGCTCGTCCAGCTATTGAAAACAACAGTTATATTGCCATTATGGACAGCATTGAAGACATGTTCACGGTGATGAACGAAGTGGCGCCAGAGCATTTGGAAATCCAATTGCCAGATCCAATGAATTACATGAGCCTCGTTCAAAATGCAGGCTCCGTATTCCTCGGCGCTTATGCGTCTGAACCATTGGGCGATTATGTAGGTGGTACGAACCACGTATTGCCTACTAGTGGTACGGCGCGATTCTCATCTCCGTTAGGCGTATATGACTTTGTGAAACGTACATCTTTCACACAATTTACAAAAGAACGTTTAGAAGAAGTGGCAAAACACATTACTACATTGGCTCGTACGGAAGGTCTCGAAGCGCATGCTCGTGCCATCGAAGTACGATTTGAAAAATAGCTTATAAAAAATATTAGAAAATAAATTTGGTATCTATATTTATATGTGTATTTAAAATATACAGTGAAAACATAGATTAGAAATATAGATTATAAAAATAGATTTGAAGTATAGAGGTCGTTATGATACGCACAGGTACGGTGCAACGCACCACTCAAGAAACAGATATTACAGTAGAAATTACCCTTGATGGGGCACAAACAAGCTCCATATCCACAGGGATTGGCTTTTTTGACCACATGTTGACGCTATTGGCGAAGCACGGCCGTTTTGAACTTATGGTAGAGGCAAAGGGCGATACATATGTGGATGCTCATCATACGGTTGAGGACGTTGGACTTGCATTAGGTCAGGCCTTGGTGAAAGCTCTTGGCGATAAGGCTGGTATCGAGCGCTATGGCGATGCTTGGGTTCCTATGGATGAAGCATTGACGCAAGTTGTAATCGATTTGAGCGGTCGTCCATACCTCGTTTTCCAAGGGGAATGGAGTACGCCGATTCTAGGTGGCAACTTTGAAACAGAGTTGGTGGAGGATTTCTTCCAAGCTCTTGCGATGAGCGCTGCTATGAACTTACATGTGCGCAATTTATATGGTCGCAATACACACCACATTATTGAAAGCATGTTTAAGGCAACGGGCCGTGCGTTGCGCAAAGCAGTTACTATCAACCCAGATATCCAAGGCGTAAATTCTACAAAGGGCGTTATTTAATACAGTCATTTAATAAAGGAGAACCTATGATTTTTCCAGCTATAGATTTACAAGATGGGCGCAGTGTTCGTCTTTATAAAGGCGATTTTGCACAGGAAACGGTCATCAACCCTGATCCAGTAGACCAAGCGAAACAATATGAAGCAGCTAAGGTTGGAGCCTTGCACCTCGTTGATTTAGATGGAGCCAAGGCGGGTAAGCCTGTAAATGTAGACATTGTAAAAGCAGTGCGTGCAGCTTTCACAGGCATCCTTGAAATTGGAGGCGGCATTCGAGATAAAGAGGCCGTTGACCTCTATTTAGGATTGGGCGTAGATCGCGTTATCTTAGGATCTGTAGCGCTTAAAAATCCGGAGCTTACAAAGCAGGTTATCACTGAATACGGTGCGGAGCGCATCGTTATCGGTGTAGATGGAAAAAATGGCAAGGTCGCCGCTGAAGGTTGGCTCGACCAATCCGACGTGCCGATGACCGATTTAATTGGTGCCATGGTTGAAGGTGGGGCAAAGTATTTTATCGTTACCGATGTAGACCGAGACGGTACGATGCAGGGTGCCAATGAAGAGTTACTTGGAAATTTGCAAAAAGAATTCTCTACAGCACGCATCGTTGCCTCTGGGGGTGTTCGTAATTTGGCAGATATTAAATCCCTTGAACAAAAAGGCGTTATGGATAGCATCGTTGGTAAGGCTCTGTATGAGGGCTCGATTACACTAGAGGAAATCGCCGAGTACAATCAGCAGAAATAATAGAAATGATTGTGATGCTCTCAAATTAATTATTGATCGCAACCAATGGAATATATTGAGTGACACTCGATGGAAAGGAGCTTTATGTTAGCGAAACGGATTATTCCTTGCCTAGATGTAGATGATGGGCGCGTAAAAAAAGGGGTTAACTTTGTTAATCTCGTAGACGTAGGCAGTCCCGTAGACATTGCGGCCTCCTATGAGCAGCAACAAGCTGATGAGCTCGTATTTTTAGACATTACGGCCACCGTTGATGCGCGGACTACTATGCGCGATGTGGTTCAAGAAATCTCCACACAAGTATTTATGCCACTCACCGTGGGGGGTGGTATCAAGAGCGTTGATGATATGACGGCTTTGTTAAAAGCTGGTGCCGACAAGGTATCTTTGAACTCCGCGGCTCTCGTTAACCCTGAGCTCATCACAGAAGGGGCTCAAAAGTTTGGCAATCAATGTATGGTGGTAGCCATCGACGTGAAAACCGATGAAAAAACTGGTGAATGGTATGCTTACACTCATGGTGGGCGCAACCGTACAGAATGGAAAGCTCTCGACTGGGCTAAAGAGGCCGTAGCTCGTGGAGCAGGAGAGTTGCTAGTGACAAGTATGGACAAAGATGGCACGAAATCCGGCTTTGATATTGAACTATATAAGGCTCTAGAGTCCGTCGTAAATGTACCTATCATCGCCTCTGGAGGGGCAGGTAAGGTTGAGGATTTTATAGATCTCTTTAAGCAAACCAGCGTTACCGGTGCACTGGCGGCATCTATATTCCACTTCGGAGAAGTTAAAATTCCTGAACTCAAACAAGAACTACGAGCTCACGGAATTACAGTACGCTAAAACAGATTTAAAAAATTATTATCTCTCGTAAGTTCTTTACTAGTCTATATGTCCAGAGTTAGTTAAATAGTTTATTTATAGATAAACAGAAAATAGAAATAGCAATAGATAGAGACACAAGCTAATATAGGATAACAGATTATTGATTACTTTTAATAAAGGATAGAATATGAAACCGGATTTTGAAAAAGGAAATGGCTTGTTGCCGACGGTTGTGCAGGATGCGGAGACAAAGGACGTCCTCATGGTGGCGTGGATGAACGAAGAAAGCTTTCACAAGACACTAGAAACAAGGGAAACGTGGTTTTGGTCTCGGTCTCGTCAAGAACTATGGCATAAGGGTGGTACCAGTGGCAATGTGCAGCATGTATTGAGCATGGCTCTCGATTGTGATGGCGACACCTTGCTCATTCAAGTTAAGCCTGAAGGTCCTGCCTGTCATACCGGGCGTACAAGCTGTTTCTTTAATGAAGTAGAACGGAGTTAAACATGGCACAGCAAACACTGAACGAATTATACGAAATTATTAAAAATCGCAAGGCACAGCCAAAGGAAGGTTCTTATACGAATTATTTATTCGACAAAGGACTTGATAAAATCTTGAAAAAAGTTGGTGAAGAGGCTACAGAGGTAGTAATCGCCGCAAAAAATGATGATCCTCAAGAGCTGATTTACGAGACGGCAGATGTGTTATATCACTTGCTTGTGTTATTAGTAGAGAAAAATATTCCATACGAAGCCATTGAAGCTGAGCTAGCGAGCCGCGAAGGGGTCGTTAGCAAGACTACGGAGCGCCCAGAAATTACAAATTTATAATGTATATCCTATTATGAGCTCAGACATATGAGCTCTGGTGGAGTTCATATGTGTTTTTTATGTGTTATATGAGTTATATGCGTTATATGCGTTAAGGAATAGATAGAAAGGATAGCCTATGAAAGAGATAATTCGCACATTGAAACCTTATATACCTGAGGAGCCGGCTGAAGCGGTGAAAGAGCGCCTTGGTATCGACAGATTGGTACGCTTGTCGGCAAATGAAAATCCATACGGCACATCGCCATTGGTACGGGAGGCTATCCTTAGTTATGTAACACATAATGATGCCAACTACTATCCGGATGGCAATGCTACCGATTTGCGCATGAAATTAGCAAATTACTGGCAGGTGCAACCTGAGCAACTCGTCATCGGCGTAGGTCTAGATGAGGTGATCGCCATGGTCAATAAAACATTGATTACCACTGGTGACTCCATCGTAGTAAGCGTGCCAGCCTTTTCGGAATATGCCTTGAATGGCCTCGTGGAAGGTGCTGAGATTCGCGAGGTGCCAGCTGATTTTGAAACGGGGCAGTATGACTTTTCTGCTCTCGTGAAAGCTGTAGATGAAACGACACGCCTCGTGTGGATCTGTAATCCTAATAACCCAACGGGCACCTATGAGTCTGTTGAAGATATCCGCAAATTTGTAGCAGCTGTACCAAAGGATACCTTGGTCATCATAGATGAGGCATATGTCGATTTTGTCACTTCTGTAGCAGTTCCTACGGCACGTGCGCTATTGGATGAATTTCCTAATGTGGCTATCATGCGTACCTTCTCGAAGGCCTATGGCCTTGCTAACTACCGTGTAGGCTACATGATGACATCTTTAGAATTGGCCAATTATATGCAAACTATTCGCTTGCCGTACAATTTGAATACCTTATCTCAAGTGGCTGCAGAAGCCGCTTTCGGTGATCAAGAATTCGTGGCGAGAACGGTCTCTCAAAATGCAGAAGAGCGAACAAAATGGGAAAGCCTCTTTGATGAGCTAGGTATTCACTACTATAAAAGCGAAGCAAATTTTATCTTCTTTGCATCGCCTGATGCGGAAGGCCTTGCAGATGCTTGGCTCAAATCAGGTTACCAAGTGCGCCGAGGTCAACGAGAAGGATGGTTACGCCTTACGATTCCAATGCCTCAAGATGGGGATATTATGCGCAGGATATTAAGAGATTTCATGAATTAATTTGTACAGAATAACGTATAATTTGTAATATGTTTTACTTTATCTTATCGTGTTTTACCCTATAGAATGGAGTTTATTATGATTGCCATTATAGATTATGATGCAGGGAATACCTTCAATGTCCAGAAAGCCTTAGCTTATATTGGTCTTGAGGCAGTGCTAACGGCAGATCCTGAGACCATACTAAATGCTGATGGCGTTCTCTTGCCAGGTGTAGGCGCATATGCGCCGGCGATGGCAGTTCTAAAAGAGCATGGTTTAGTTGATGTCATTCATGAGGTAGTAAAGCGTGAAATTCCTTTATTAGGTATTTGTTTAGGAATGCAACTTTTATTTGAAGAGTCTGAAGAATACGGCCCAACGCCCGGTTTAGGCCTTATTCCCGGTAAGGTAAAAGAAATTCCTCGCAACATTGGCCTTAGCGTGCCTCATATGGGTTGGAATAAAAATGTAGTACACCAGCCTCATAGTGCTTTTAGCAATGTAGATGATCAATATACATATTTCGTTCATTCCTATTATGTGGATACAGATCCTGAATATATAACATCTACTGCAAATTATGGTATCGATGTACCTGGCATTGTAGAACGTGGTAGAGTGTATGGAATGCAATTCCATCCCGAAAAAAGTGGTGTCGTAGGTCTAAATTTGTTGCGTACATTTGGGACTATTACAAAAACTTATAGAGCAGCAGCAAAATAGGGATATAGCTATCTTTCATTACAGATAGGAATAAGTCATTCAGTAACCAATATATCTAGGATAATAACGGCATCTCATAGGTAGAGGATGCCGTTATTATGCTTTATAGTTATACTTAACTTTCAAAATGAGAAATTAATAATTGACACCTTGTTGATTAGTTATACAATAATGTTGTAAGTACTAACATTTTAGGAAGCCATTGTGGCATGGATACGATACATAAGTTTTATCAGTAATATTCATATACTCCATGTCACGTGATTATTGGAGGTGTTTATATGGTTATGAATGGTATTTACTTAGTTATTGCCTCCGCGTGTATTCTAATTTTAGCGTACCGCTTTTATGGGGCTTTTATAGCGGCTAAGGTACTGACATTGGATCAATATCGTCCAACGCCAGCTATGGTTCACAATGATGGTCACGATTACGTGCCAACCAACAAATGGGTAACCTTTGGTCATCACTTTGCAGCAATTGCTGGTGCAGGGCCACTTGTAGGTCCTGTTATCGCAGCACAGTTTGGGTATTTGCCTGGGGCATTATGGATCCTAATTGGTTCCGTATTAGCCGGTGCTGTACATGATATGGTTATCTTGTTTGCTTCCGTTCGTTATGATGGTAAATCGATTGCGGATATTGCTCGCGAAGAAATCAGTAAACTTGCTGGTTTTGGTGCTATGCTCGCTACCTTATTCCTATTGATCATTACCCTTGCTGGTATGGCTGTAGTAGTAGCTAATGCATTGCATAACTCTCCTTGGGGATTCTTCTCCGTATTTGCTACCATTCCAATCGCTATTTTTATTGGTATTTATTTGAAATGGTTGCGTCCTGGTAAAATCCAAGAGGCGACTATTATTGGGGTAGCCTTAATCTTCGCAGCTATCATCTACGGTCCAAATGTAGCGGCTAGCGAATATGCATCTTGGTTTACATACGACTTGCAAACCATTGAAATTATGCTTGCTGTGTATGGTTTCTTTGCAGCTGCATTGCCAGTATGGTTGTTACTTGCTCCTCGTGACTATTTGTCCACATACCTTAAAATCGGTACAATCGGCGCATTGGCACTTGGTATTATCATTGTAATGCCTGAAATTCAAATGCCAGCTGTAACTCCTTACATCTGGGGCGGCGGTCCTGTATTGAAAGGTTCCGTATTCCCTTACATCTTCATTACTATCGCATGTGGTGCGTTATCTGGCTTCCATACTGTTATTGCTACTGGTACAACACCTAAAATGCTTACTAATGAAAAAGAAATTTTACCTATCGGTTATGGTGCGATGTTAACAGAAGGCTTCATCGCTATGATGGCGTTGATTGCTGCTACTGCATTGCATCCAGATGATTACTTTGCGATTAACTCCACAGTTGAGTCATTCAAAGCTTTAGGCCTTCAAGTTCATGAATTGCCAGCATTGTCTGCAATGGTTGGTGAAGACTTGATGCACCGTCCTGGTGGTGCCGTATCCCTTGCAGTAGGTATGGCTCATATCTTCTCCAGATTGCCTAATATGGATCACTTGATGGGTTACTGGTATCACTTCTGTATCATGTTCGAAGCATTGTTCATCATGACATTGATCGATGCTGGTACTCGTGTAGGTCGTTACTTACTTCAAGAATTATTAGGTCATTTCCATCCTAAATTTAACGACCAACACTGGGCTCCTGGTGTGTATGGTTGTGCCGCTTTAATTTGTATCTTGTGGGGCTACCTAGTTCTACAAGGTAATATCGGTATTATCTGGCCTCTATTTGGTGTATCGAACCAATTATTAGGTACCATGACATTGGCCGTAGGTACTACAGCTATCATGAGACTTGGTCGCAAACGCTATGCATGGGTAACAGGTATTCCTTGTATTTTAATGGCTATCGTGGCTATCGCTGCAGACTATGAAAATGTATTCTACAGCTATATTCCTGCTGGTAAATGGATTTTAGTAGCATTTAGTGTTGCTATGTTCCTCATGATTCTTATCGTATTGGTAGAAGCCGTACGTAGTTGGATCCGCTTGTCCAATATTCCTCAAGATTATCGTACACAAGCTGAAATCGAAGCTGAAAGCCTTGTAAAATACGGTAAAGAAGTAAAAGCATAAGATTGATTATTGCAATATATAAAGTGCACTCACATTTGTGAGTGCACTTTTAATCTATAAATTTGCTGCTTTTTTTATAAAATAGTTAGGTAATGGCGTCTTGCATGCAAAGTTTTCTGTGAGCAAGGCGCTTTTTGTATGGAAAAGAGTTTCTTATGGTCAATATGATTGATACAGTTAACACCGCATGGGTATTGTTATTTGAACATGTTATAATAGGGCTATGAAACATTATATACGTTCTTATTGGACAAAATATAAACAATTGTATAAGAAAGGCCTAAAAGGCATTGCTGCCTTTCTTGCCATTGGAGTGATTATAGTCTTTGTACTAGCAACCATTGCTAGTCGTGGAATGGGCGTTATTTTTAATGAGGTTATGGCTCGACAAACTATGATGCGTGGCACGGTTACTGTTGAAAGTTTATCTGCTACACCGTGGGGGACTTTGACTTTTACAGGCCTGGTTTGGAAAGACCCAGAAGGGCATGAGTTGCTCAATGCACCGAGCGGGAAGGTCCGCGTTAATATGTGGGATGTGGTGACACGTAATTTTAAGCCCTCTGCTATCGAGGGTATTGAATTAGATGATGCGGTTGTAGTCGTTGATTTAGACGATAATAATCGGTTAGATTTCGCGCCCATATCTCCAGATGTACATAAACCAATTAACGAGATAGAGCCCCGTCCCAAAGCACCTAGAAAGACTACACAAGAACGGCAAGAGGAACTAGGTAAGAAAGTACGTAACTTCAATTGGGCGGGCCAACATTTAGATTTGAAGATTAGGCTTAGAAACAGTCAGTTAGAGGTCTTTAACAGAAATCGTCATTATGTGATAAAGGATGTAAACGCTAGAATTGACCTTGATAGTAAGAGGGCCATTCGTATCGATATGGAGACGGGCAAATTTGGTGGTACCGCCATAGGGGATGGTCTCGTATTAAAAGGTCGTGTAGATTTAAAGGATGTTTTAAAGCAGCGCATGCCTCAATTGGATCTACAATTTGATGTGAAAGGGGTGGATCCGTCATCTCTAGGCTTTGGTGAGAATATTCATGATGCCATGACCTTGCTTACAAAGGTAACAGGTGATTTTAATCGTCCTTTTGCTAAAGGTCGGGTAACGATGCCTATTTTACGCATCCCTGCACTTACCTTTGAGAATGTAGTAGGAGATGTGACGTACCAAGATGGTATTTTGAATTTTGAAAACGTTAGTGCCAATGTATACAGCGGTAAATTGGAGGCTAAGGGTGTATATAATTTGGACACTCGAGCCTATACGATTACAGGCGTAGCAAAGGATTTAGATAGTAGTGTAGCCCTTAAAGCGCCTGAGTTTCTCGTGCCCGTATCGGCAAATTTGAACTTTAAAAGCGAAGGCCAACCTCGAGACATGGAGGTATGGGGGAACTTCTGGTCTGGTGAAGGGCACTATATGCTGATTCCGATTCAAAGCATTACGGGAAACTTTCACAATAAAGGGCGACATTTATCCTTTAGCGATGTGAAAGTAAATACGAAAATCACCACTATTACTACGGATGCTCTGCGCATCGATGATGGACAGCTCACGATGGGGCCGCTTAATATTACTTCTCACGGGGGTAGTAATTTTATTCTGTATGATGAGTCATTTGATGAAATTGATGCGGATATGGCTCGAATTAAAGATGGTATGAAACAAGCTAAAGAGAATAGTAAAAGTGCTTCTGAATCAGCAAATGGCATCGATAAGTCTGGGTTCACATCGCCGGACATGAAAGAATCGATAAAAGACCTGAAGCGGAGTATAGACTCGGCAAAAGATAGCTTAGATAATGTGTCAAAAGGCATCAAGCAATGAAAGACATTTAGTAATAAAATACATTGAGAAGTAAAAAGCAACAAGAAATAATAACGTATCAAAAATAATAAAAAGATGGCAATTCATCAGCGTGATGAATTGCCATCTTTAAGTTATAAGGTATTACACTGAATTTAGTTATACGAAAGATTTTATTATCTGTCTAATCCGCTAGAACGTTGGTATTCAGTATCTTCTGTGTCTTTGGTATCCGTTTTTGTATTAGTTCGTTTTACCTTAATAAGAGGTTTCTTTTCTTTGGTTTCCTCTTCTTCGTATGGAATTACTTTATCTCCTTGATCCGGTAAGAATGTTTCGATACCGTTTCGTTTGCCTTTTTGCGTGTTAGTGTCAGCGGACAATTGACTTTGTTGTGGAACGATATATATTTCGTCTTTATTGATGGTTACATCATTTAACAAGAGTTTGAATGCGTTCGGACTTACATACAGAATTCCGTCTACCATACGTGCTGCAGGTAGCAAAGATTCGGATGTATCGAGGTTGATAATTTGCAATTTACCCTTGCGCACGACTTGTTTAGAGTCTGGTTGTACCGCTAATGTAGCAATGTTCATGTCGATCAATGCTGTTTTAGTAGGTGCATCCCAAGATACTTTGTAACCTAATGCTTCTGATACTTGACGTAAAGCTACGAGTGGCTGACCGTCAACATAGATGACATTTGGCTTCTTATCGATTGGCTCCAATAATAGGCCATCTACATTGATGTAATGCTGTGTTGTCACAGATACAGGTCTCTTTAAACTCTGCGTCGGTGCAGGTGTATCCATACCGACAGCTGCCTGTGCAGGCTGTACCACTCCGCTTGTGAAAGCAAGCGCCCCTAAGGCTATACCGGATAAAATCAGTTGTTTTAATTTCATGGTAACCTCCATTGTGTATAAAACGTAACGATAAATCATAATTGGTAATATAACATGGATATATGAATATTATATTATAAATTTTAATTTTACAAAACTAATAAAGAAGAAGGGATGAATTTATTGATTTTATATTTAGGCTTAATTTTAAAATATATTTATACTAAAGTCTGTTATAGATAGTGCAGCAGACTCTAATAAAAATAAACTATCCACTAAATCATTAGATGTTAAAGATATTGAAAATACGGCAGAATATACATCTCGTAATATAGGGATGAGTTATAATCACGTAGGTGGTTTTAAGAACCTTAGTAAAGCAGGAAAAGATGCTTTGTGGAATACATTGGGCACTTTACCTAATTTGTTACCAGATTCTAGTAAGTCTAGTTCTTCCACTACAAAATCTGCTATTTCAAATGGTACAATAGAAGTACGAGACGCTAACTTTAATATGCAAACACTGTCTCGAGATACAAAAGATAGCTTGAATAAGCTTGATGAAATCTTCGATAAAAAGAAAATAGAAGAATGCCAAGAGTTATCTAAATTATTTGCTAAAGAAGCTTTTGGTCAATTACATAATTGGAATCCAACCTCTAAGGAAGGTAAAACTGCGAAAGCAATAGCCCATGGTGTAACTTTAAGTTATATTCAAGAAGCTGAAAATCCTTCTTTTGAAAAAATGCAGATGGAAGTTATGCGGTGGTTAGAGCTGAAGGTAAAATGTATGATGATGATATGTTTCTAGGCGTTAAAGGTTTAGGTACAAGAATAACCAATAAACTAGGCATACATTATCATGTTACTCTTATGAATAAAGATATATCATTAGGTACTACAACAATACTAGATGAGATGGCTACTTTGGCTAGAGCCAAATACAGTAATGGATCAAATAATGAAAGATTTATTTTTGTTGATACATCTGATAAAGTGAGTGTAATGCCTGTGTCTGAATCTAAGTCTACATTTGTTTGGACTAAGGATGCTTTAGGAATGTCAGTTCTTCAAAATGTATTATCTGAGGTAGGAAATCAACCATGGGTTGGATATGTGTATTATGCGGAGAACGCATCAAAATTTACTCGAACTGTAGCGAAAGTTGGAGGGCCTGTTTCAATAGGTTTCTTACTTAACGATATGCAAAAAAGATTACCAAATGTACAGTGGGCATGAATTAGTAAAGGCCTGGGGAGCTGATTTAATTCCTGTAGCTACTGGATTAGGTGGCGGACTTGTAGGAAGTAGTGCTGGCCCTGTAGGGGCTTTTGCTGTTGGTATTGCTGGTGCAACATTTGGCGATCGCATTAAAGATGAAATTAAATTTAATTTGAAAAGGGATGTAGATAAGTAATGTATCAAGATCTGATTATAATACTTGGTATTATATTCCTCATATACAAACTTATTACGCATAAAGGTAAGCTTAGTTTAGCTCGAATTATCTATACTTTTAGCTTAGTACTCGGGTTTGGAATATTTTTCATACGTAATTTAATATCTCCATTTACTATGTTGTTTTGGTGGATATTTTGTATGGGGATTTCTTTAGTTGGAATGTACTTTATGCTTAAAAATAATGAGTTTGAAAGTGATAAAGTAGAAAAATATCAGTTTAATTTTAAAGCTGGCGTATATGTTTGGTTATTTCTAGCAGCTTTATACATATATTTATATATTTTGACCTATTATTAGATACTCTGACCGTACATATAGCAAGATCTATTAATTAACGTATAATGCTAATATAAGGTATATGAATCTAAAAAAGGACGCTATAGTCTAATCTTCAGTGAGCGGTATTACTGAATGGGTTGGAACCATAGTGTCCTTTTAGTTTTTATGGATTTGATGTTTGAGAGCATGTTATTAGATGCATTAGTTGCTACTAACAGTTTAACTAGACCTGAGGGAGGACTTTTTTAGCACTACGTATGATATAATTTATTTATATTGAATGATTTCGCAGAATTTATATTTTATAGAAAGAGGTTCCTTATGGCATCCGGCAGATCTGAAAAAGAGTTACAAGGGGTAACGATGTTAGGTCACAAGACCGATTATCCTACTGATTATGCGCCACAGGTGTTAGAGGCGTTTGATAATAAACACCCTGACAATGACTATTTCGTTAAGTTTAATTGCCCTGAGTTCACAAGTTTGTGTCCTATGACAGGTCAACCAGACTTTGCGACCATCTACATTTCTTATGTTCCAGATAAGAAAATGGTAGAGTCCAAGTCATTGAAGTTATATCTATTTAGTTTCCGCAATCACGGTGACTTTCACGAGGATTGCATCAACATCATCATGAAAGATCTTGTGAAGTTGATGGATCCTAAATATATCGAGGTGTGGGGCAAGTTTACGCCGCGCGGTGGTTTGTCCATCGATCCATACGCAAATTACGGCAAGCCTGGTACAGAGTGGGAAAAGACTGCAAAAGAGCGCCTCCATTTCCATGATATGCAGCCTGAGCGCGTAGCATACCGTTAATATGGCATACGAATATTTAACAATGGTCGCATCCTTTATTATTTGTTTTATGATGGGTGTGACATTGTCTTTACAACCTGCATCAATAATCGTAGGGACTCACACTCATTTAAGAGAACAAAGTAAATGGACTCGCTGGAATGGATATATCATGTTTGTGTTGCTCCTATTTGTGTTAGATATGCTCGTAACGAATGGTATATATATTGCGTTTCACGATGTATATGGTAATCTTTTTAACATTGGTTATCTTGATTTCGATCCTATGGACATGTTCTTTAGTGAAAGTTTTCAAATAGGCGTTATTCTAGTCTTTTCGCTTGTGTTATTTCAAGTGTTAGGGCTCGTTGATTTAGCTCATGGAGAACGGGATTTATCCTTTTATTATGACCAAGTAGATGTAGGTAAACATAAGCCTTCTTGGATGGAGCAGTACATGGAGAGTCAAAGAGGCTCTCTTGGAGCGAGCTTGGTGGGCTTGCTTTATATGCTGAGAATGACGATAAAAACAATGTGGCCTTATATCGTGTGTCTAGTGTGGTTTAAAATCCTAGCCATACTTGTAAATGTACTAGTGTCTCCGAGTATTAACCGAATTATGCATGTTAATAATGAAATGACTACCCTAATCATTTTCGACCCATACATTGTCACCTATGTAGTTTCTGGTTTCTTATGGGGCCATGTAGCATTACATCATGATGTAACTAAAGTATCGCGCTTATCTAGTAGCATGGCTATATCTCTTATTCCTCGTCTTACAGTTTTGGTAGGAGCGGTTTTCTTTATAGGATTGGCCCTCATCATTATAATGGTACCCATTACATGGGAGGGGGTACTTGACGCACTTACAAAAAAATAGATAAAGCTAGTTATTTCCTGTATTTTTAGGGTTTTAAAAGTCGTTCTCATTCTCTTGACAATGAAATGATTCAAATGTTAGAGTATGGTTGTATTAATTGGAATACATAAACGGTTATACCCCGTGTATGGTGAATAACAAGGTGCAATATAATATCGTCCTTGGGATGTTCCTAAGGGCGATTTTTATCATCTATCGCTAGAGGGAGAATTAGATGAGTATAGTAACAAACCAAACAACTGAACTTATCGGTAAAACACCGATATATCAATTGCCAAATACCAATATTTATGTAAAACTTGAAAAATATAATGTAGGCGGTTCTGTAAAAGACCGTGCCGTACTCGGTATGTTACAGGCTGCAAAAGAGCAGGGTCGCATCCATGAGGATAGCATCATTGTAGAAGCCACAAGTGGTAATACGGGAATTGCTCTTGCTATGGTAGGCGCCATTCTACATATTAAAACAGTGATTATCATGCCTGAAAGTATGAGTAAAGAACGCCGTGAGCTTATTAAAGCGTATGGGGCGCAGCTCATCTTAACACCAAAAGAAACAGGTATGAAGGGGGCTCTTGAGCGGGCAAATGAAATTTTAGCGAAGTATCCAAATGCTTTCACCTTGGGCCAATTCGTAAATCCTGCAAATCCAGATATGCATTACCGCACGACGGGTAATGAAATTGTAGAACAAGTGCCAAATGTCGATGTATTTATAGCGGGTATTGGTACAGGTGGTACTTTCACAGGCGTTATAAGACGATTGAAAGAACATAATCCTAATCTAAAAGCCATTGCTGTAGAGCCAGCGGGATCTCCTGCTATTACCGAAGGTAAGGGCGGCCCTCACAAAATACAAGGTATTGGGGCTGGTTTCATTCCTGAAAACTTTGACCAAAGCTTGATGGACGGCGTGCAAACTGTAAGTGATGAAGAAGCTTTTAGCGAGGTGCAAACCTTTATGCGTGAAAGTGGTATCTCTATTGGTCTTTCCGCGGGGGCGGCCATTGTAGCGGCAAAACGCATGGCTCGTGAATTACCTAAGGCGAATATCGTTGTTATTGCACCTGATGGAGTAGAGAAATATTTATCTCTTTTGGACTTCGGCAATAACGAATACGTTAAATAATAGATTTTAGATAGATAAAATACGAGATTTTGAATGATAAAAGAATAGGTTCTATATAGATATAAAGCCTTATATATAGGAATATAGACCAAATATGTTGTATACTAGATATATCTATATTTCTGTAGAATGTAAGTAGAGTTATTTGAGATGGAGTCACTATGATGCAAGGTTTGCGCGATTTATGGGGCAAAATTCAATATAATATTAAGCGTGTAATGGATTCTGACCCAGCTGCCACAAGTGTATGGATGGTTATATGGACATATCCACATATTACGGCTTTGTTCTGGCATTTCTTTGCCCACCGTTTATATAAGGCGGGGTGGCCAATCTTGGCTCGTCGTGTGGCTCTCCATTCTCGTCATGTAACGGGTATTGAAATCCATCCAGGTGCGACGATTGGTCGCGGCCTCTTTATCGATCATGGTATGGGTGTTGTTATTGGCGAAACGGCTATTGTAGGCGATAATGTAACCTTGTTCCATCAAGTAACACTAGGTGGGATGTCTTCTAAAAAGGTAAAGCGTCATCCGACCATTGAAGATGATGTACTCATCGGTACGGGTACAAAAATTTTAGGGGACATTACGATTGGGGCGCGCACGAAGATTGGCTGTAATCTCGTTATCAAACATGATATTCCTAAGGATATGGTAATCTTTGAAACAGATCCAGAAAATATGTATGTCCGTAAACCTAGTCGCAATGCAACTGCTGCACAAGCAGAGGAGAAGAAGATTCCTGATAATTACATAGAATACTATATTTAATATAAAAGCGTATTTAATATATAATCATTTTTAATATAGAGTCATATTGAATATAGAATCATACAAGCCTCTAACTATTAGATTAACTAGTAGTTAGAGGTTTTTTATGATTCGTAGAAACATGATTCTGTGAAGTATTGGGTTTAGATTTGGTATGTATTGTATTGGATTGGGGATATATTTGATTTAGTATGGTTATAATGTTTTCATTAAACTTTTATACAAAAATATCTATTCATATATTGACATGGAAAATCATTATTGGTAGAATATAAACATAATCAATATTGATTATGAATTAAATAAACGAATTGATGGCATAGAAGCCAACTGTGTTTGTTCTGCTTTTAGAATAAACTATAATTGAGAATTAAGTGGAAAAAGGAGTTTTATTATGAAAAACGTACAACAAGTAAATCAATATTTAGCAGATCTTTCCGTATGGAATGTAAAATTACATAACCTACACTTCAATGTAACTGGTCCGCAATTCAAATCTATTCATGAATACTTGGAATCCATTTATGATGAAGCCTTTGAATACTTTGATGCCGTAGCAGAACATGTGAAAATGCAAGGTCAATTTCCATTGGTAAATTCCGGAGAATACGCAAAATTGACTAAAATCGAAGAATTGGGACAAGAAGACATCCCTCAAGCAAAGGTAATTGATATCCTTCTTAAGGATTTTAAATACATGAATGATCAAGCTGTAGCAATTCGTGCAGCAGCTGATGAAGAAGGTGATTTCTTGCTCGTAAGCATGATGGAAGATCACGTTGCATACTATGTAAAACAAATCTGGTTCATCGAATCTATGCTGAAATAAGACGATTGACAATGCCTTATTGGGTATGATATGATTACCCAGTAAAGCATGGAGGATTACTCAAGAGGCTGAAGAGGACGGTTTGCTAAATCGTTAGGGCGGGTTACCGTCGCTAGGGTTCGAATCCCTAATCCTCCGCCATGTAAAGACCTCACATCACTTGATGTGGGGTCTTTTTGTATAATATAGTGATTTATTATATTATTTATATAGGCCTTATTTGTGAGGATTCGAGTGAGTCCGAGGCCTTATTAGTATTGAATGACACAGGTGTGTAAGGGTATAGAGTTGACGTATGTCTAGGGGTTTCATATAATAGATTGTATAAAATGTAATTTTAAGGAGACTCTTATGAATACAAAACATACACGTCAAATGAATCGTATCCGTCGAGCGTTAGGCATTAGTGCATTGTGCCTCGTTGCGTCTGTTGGCTTTAGTCATGCTGAAAGTATTGCCATCCCAAGTGCACGGCCTATGGTGGATGGCGTAAGTGCTGATGTAGAGACTGTTAATAGTTCTAGTAAAGGACAACAGCATATAAACTCAGATGTTATTACGCCTAATGATTGGACATATACAGCGTTACAAAGGCTCATTAAACATGGTGCTATTACAGATACTCACGGATTTACTTTTGATGGTGCTAGCTATACAAAGGATGAGCTTATGCCGCTTATCGATGAGGTAGTCACAAAACGTGAGCAAATGAACGACAATGATCGAGAGTATGCACTGCGTATTTACCAAGAAAATATGCGTGATGTAATGGATTACCGTATTGCTCGCGATAAAAAAGCTACTGACGAGCGCCGTCAAAAACTAGATGAAAAGCGTGCTGAAAGGGCTAAAAAATCTGGTAAGACCTATCAAATATCCAAGGATCAACAAGAAGCCCTTGATAAAGCTGGCGATGAAGTAGCAAAACCGGAAGAACGCGCTTTAACAGATGAACAAATCAAAGAAAAAATGAAGAAATTCAAAATTGATGATTCTCGCGTTAAGGTAAATAATGAAGTGCGTATTCGTTATGCGGACTCCAAGGATAAAAAGTCCAAAACAGATGCTCGCATGCAGACGGAGATGACGTTCACTCTATAACTCTTAGTAAGGGGGTATAATGATTGACTTTTTAAAGAAACAATTGTTTACTGTCCATCAAAACGGTAAGCAGCAGGTAAGTGAGGTCTTTAAATATATAGGACCTGGTATAATCGTAACCGTTGGATTTATCGATCCAGGAAACTGGGCCGCCAACTTGGCAGCTGGTGCTAGTTATGGTTACGAATTATTGTGGGTAGTCACACTATCTACGATTATGCTAATTTTATTACAGCATAATGTGGCGCATTTAGGCATTGTACGCGGTCAATGCTTGTCGGAATGTGCCTATGAGTTTTTACCGCGTTATGCATCTCGCTTTGTGCTTAGCACGGCAGGAATTGCGGCGGCAGCGACGGCCTTGGCTGAGTTTATTGGCGCTGCTATCGCTTTGAAGATGCTCTTTGGTATTCCTATCTTGATAGGTAGCATTTTGACGGCTCTTATCTGTACGGTCATGCTCATTACGAACTCCTATCGTAAATTAGAGCGAATCATTGCTGGTTTTGTATCCCTTATCGCATTGGCGTACCTTGTTGAGGTAAATATGGTCAATGTGGATTGGGCAGCGGTTGGTATTGGTTGGGTGGATCCTAATATTCCTCATACATCGATGCTCGTTATTTTGAGTATATTAGGGGCCGTAATTATGCCTCATAACTTGTTTTTGCACTCTGAAATCATCCAAAGTCGCCAGTTCAATACACAAGATCCAGCGATAATGAAACGGCAGTTACGCTATGAATTCCTCGATACTTTGTTATCTATGGGGATTGGGTGGATGATTAACTCCGCCATGATTATATTGGCGGCGGCTGTTTTCTTTGCTCATGGTATTGAAGTAACAGAGCTTGAACAGGCTGAGGAGTTGTTGCGTCCACTCATTGGACCGGCAGCGGGTATTATTTTTGCGATAGCATTGTTATTTGCAGGTTTTGCCTCATCTGCTACGGCAGGTATGGCGGGGGCAAGTATCTTTGCAGGAATGTTTGGCGAGTCTTACGATATGAAAGACTTCCATACGCGATTAGGCTTGGCACTAACATATGTTCCAGCATTATTATTGATCGTGTTTATTACAGATTCCTTCCAAGCATTATTGTTCTCTCAAATGTTCTTGAGCTTGCAATTACCTATCACCATATTCTTGCAACTTTACATGACAAGCAGCCGCAAGGTCATGGGAGAATACGCGAACCGTAAATTTACAAATATTCTCTTATGGGGTATAGGTATCATCGTTACTATTATGAACATTTACTTATTGATTGTAGGCTAAGAGCATATTTTTTGTTAGTTTCCAAAAGGTTTCTTATAAAGTCAACATTAGAATTCAACATTAGAATACAGAATTAGAATACAACATTAGAATACAAGATTAGAGTACAACATTAGAATGCAAAGGACCGCTATGGCGGTCCTTTTGTCATGTTGCTAACGTATCTATTATGTAAAACGCGTATCTTTGAATACTCAAGAGGGGTATAAAATATGGTACAATTAAGAATAGTATAATATAAGAATCATATTTTTAAGGATAATATAATATCTGTTGGGAGTATTCCTTAGCAGTGTGATATATGGAAAATTAGGAGGCCCTAATGGCAAAGGAAATCAACGTACAAGAGACAATACAATCTGATTTTAGTGTTGTGGTTAACGACATTGCTGAAGAGTTATTGACGCGCCTCAATATGGATGAGGATGGTTCTGTTATCGATATGTTCCAAACAGGCTCTTTTGATCCTTGGCAGTTATTCGTATTTTTTGGTGCTTTAGAAAAAGCTCTTATTGAGTTCAGAACGGATAAACGGAAGAAAACAGTTATCGTTCATGCACAACCTGAGGCTCTTATCGGCATTGGCCGCGTAGTGACACCTGTATCTACTATGCTTGAGCATGTATTGATGTCTCGTTTGAACGATATGAGTGAAGGTCGCTTGGAAACAGGCATGCTTACAGTATCTGCTGAAAGCATTGATTATGAAGGTGTAAATCTTAAAGGTCGTCACGTGGTTATCGTATGCGATCTTGTAGATGAAGATTCTAATTATCTCAAAGAATGCATTAAATTATGTAAAGAATTGAAAGCAAGCCACGTAGTGGCTGTGCCTCTCATGTTGTGGAACCCTGAATTGATCGACAATTTGACAGAGGAATCTATTAAGGCGGAATTATCCCATGAAAATCGTCCTCTCTCCTAGTAAGACAAAAACGATTACCGATGTTGCTAGCAACGCTGAGGCAGTACATCATGTAGTTCGAGACGGCCAATTTCAGCCGAACATCACGAAAAAGATTATAACTCATGTACAATCTCTCGATGTTGTAACTCTTGGAAAGGCTTTGAAATTAAAGGATGATAAGGCACAGGCTCTTTTTGATTTTTACCAGTCTTTTGAGGCTCATCCCGTAGGTCGTGCCTGTGAAAGTTATGATGGCATTGCTTTCAAATATTTGGACTGGTCGAACCTATCTGACGAAGCCAAGGCTTTTGGTGAAAGCCATCTCGTTGTGTTGTCTGCATTGTATGGTGTCGTTGAACCTAATATGGGAGTGCGCGACTATCGACTCGATATGGTCGATAAGGTGGGCATTAATCTATACGATACATGGCGTGATGCGGTGGATGTATACTTTCACAAGGAAGATTGGATCCTAAACCTAGCATCTAAAGAATATGCAAAAATGGTGAACCATCCAAAGGTGGTAACCGTTGAATTTTGGGAATTACGGGGCGATACGTTTAAGCAGATGAGTACGTCCTCCAAAATGAGTCGCGGTGTGATGGCTCATGAATGTTTAACTCAACAAGTGAAACATGTGCGGGACTTGCCCCACGAAATCAATGGGTTTACCTGTGTTACTGACATTGAATCCATTACCATACCAAGCGAATCGATGACGATTCGTTACGAAAGGAAGTGATTGTTTGCAAGTGCAAGACATTCTTGCAAAAGACCTCGTCGGCGATGAATGGCTGACCGAGGAGGAATTGCGATTTCTCATGTCTGTAACTGATGAAGAACAGTTGCAGTTGATATATAAAAAGGCCTACGAAGTGAAGGCAAAATACGTAAAGCCTGTAGCATACTATCGCGGCCTCATCGAGTTCTCAAACCGATGCATTAAGAATTGTAATTACTGCGGTATCCGCCGAGAAAACGATAAGGCGGAACGCTTTGATATGAATCGCGAAGACATTATCAAGATGGCGCAGTGGGCATACGACCATGAATATGGTTCCATTACACTCCAATCTGGTGAACGCTGTGATGATGCCTTTGTAGACTATGTTGTGGATTTAATTCGTGACATTAAAGCCATTGGTGATGGTTCTCTTGGCATAACGATATGTGTAGGGGAACAAAGCGAAGAGGCGTACCGCCGCATGCGTGAAGCCGGTGCGAGTCGTTATTTATTACGCATTGAAACAACTAATACAGATTTATACCATAAAATTCATCCTCGTGATGAATTGCACTCCTTTGAGACGCGCGTAGAATGTTTACGTCGTTTGCGCCGCGTAGGCTTTCAAGTTGGCACAGGCGTTATGATTGGCCTACCCGGTCAAACAGAAGATGATCTCGTAAATGATATCTTGTTCTATCGAGATATGGATATCGATATGATCGGCATGGGGCCTTATGTGGTGCATCACGATACGCCACTAGGTCAAGAAGCATTGGCGATGGGTATTGATGACGAAGCAGGTAAATTGCGCCGCGTTCAATTGGGGCTCAAGATGATTGCGTTGACTCGTTTATTCTTGAAAGACGTAAATATTGCAGCTACGACGGCGTTACAAGCACTAGATAAACTAGGCCGCGAAAAAGGTTTAGCCGCAGGGGCGAATATCCTTATGCCTATCATCACCATTCCTGAACACCGTGCAAAATATTTGCTATACGATAATAAGCCATGCGTGGACGACAATGCAGAACAATGTAAAGACTGCTTGACACGCCGCGTAATGTCCATCGGTGATACAGTGGGTTGGAAACAAAATGGGGACTCTAAACACTACGGCAAACGGACGGGAGAATTTTAGTATTCTATGTTCGAACTAAATTATTTAGTTGACTATATCTTTGTCCTTAGTATTGCCTATATATAGATGGGGCCCCGTTACATAGCGACAACTTAATTAGAAAAGACGGTCTATACTTGCTTGCTCCTCGTTCCTGATGTCGCGGCACAAGTACAGACCGTCTTTTTTATAACTTTGTGAGGGCACTAGTCCCATCTATATATAGGATATACCGATAAAGTCTTATTAATAATTTAATTAAGTTTAGGATCTACATAGGAATACTAAAATTTTCGTTATAATTTAGTCTTATTATATAATCCTTTTTTTCTAAGAAATTTTTCTCAGAAAAAGAGGATTTTTTTATTGTAGTGTCGAAATGTATTAGCAAAGCCGTAATTTGCCAGTAAGGAGGCGATTCCAATGAAAGAGTACAGTAGTGATAAAATTAGAAACGTTGCTGTTGTTTCCCACGATGGTGCGGGTAAAACAGCTCTTGTTGAATCCTTGTTGTTAACTTCTGGTGCGGTTGATTTCGTAGGTAAAGGTCAAGATAATAAACATATTATGGACTTTGAACCGGAAGAAATTAAACGTAATGTAACTATTCAATTGGGCATGGCGCCATGTGAGTGGCATGACCATAAGGTTAACTTCATAGACACTCCAGGCTATAACGAATTCCATGGCGAAGTTCGTGCCGCTTTGCGTGCTTGTGATGGCATGTTGATGGTGCTATCCTCCACATCTGGTGTAGAAACTGACACAGTTCGCGCATGGGATTATGCAGTTGAATTACAAATGCCTCGCATGGCATTTATCAATAAAATGGATGTCGATGGTGCTGATTTCTTTGGCACTATTGAAAGAATGCGGGAGTTATTTGGCAAAGGCATTATGCCATTGCAGATTCCTATCGGTGAAGGTGCCGATTTTGAAGGCGTTGTAGACGTAGCGAAAATGACTGCGTTTACTTATAAGGACGGCCAACCAACAGAGGTCGCTGTACCAGCTCACCTTATCGAAAAGGCTCAAGAAATTCGGGAAATGACCGTAGAAGCCGCGGCTGAAGGTAGCGATGAGTTGTTGGAAAAATATTTAGAAGGCGAAGAATTATCCTTAGAGGAAATCCGCCAAGGCTTGCGTGAAGGGATGATTAGTGGCCGTGTGTGCCCAATCATGTGTGGCAGTGCCACATCTCGTATTGGCTTAGATCAAGTATTGGATCGGATGATCCGTTACATGCCGGATGCAACTAAAAAAGTGATGACCGCAACTGATGCGGAAACCGGCGAACAATGTGTTGTACATGTAGATAAACCATTAACTGCATTCGTATTTAAAACATTGTTAGACCCATTCGCAGGCAAACAAAGCTTTGTACGTATCTTCTCTGGTGAACTGAAAGAAGGCGATCGCCTTTATGATGTAAACCAAGGTGTAGAAGAAAAATGGGGCAAGATGGTTACCCTTATCGGGAAGCAACAAATCCCTGTATCTGCTGCTAAAGCTGGCGATATCGTAGTGATACCGAAATTGGCCAATGCTAAGACCGGCGATACATTAACGGCTCCTGACTTTAAAGTGACATACGATGCTATTCGTTTCCCTCAACCTCTATACACTGTGGCTATGGAGCCAGTGAAAAAAGGTGAGGAGGAAAAATTAGCTAGTGCTGTTCTTAAAGTGGCGGAAGAAGATCCTACTTGCGTAGTAGTGAAAAATGCTGAAGCTCGCCAATTACAAATCGATTGTATGGGTGAAGTACATCTCGAGCATATCCTCAACAAAATGGACCGTAAATACGGCGTACAAGCTAAACTTGTGGCTCCATATATTCCATACCGCGAAACCATTAAAGGCTCTGCTGAAACCGAGTCTAAGTATAAGAAACAAAGTGGCGGTCATGGTCAATATGGTCACGTTAAGATTCAAGTGGATCCATTATATGATGGTAGCGAATTTGCATTCGTAGACAAAATTTTTGGTGGTGCTGTACCTAAACAATACATACCAGCAGTGGAAAAGGGTGCCAAAGAAACCCTAGATAAAGGCCTAATTGCAGGATATCCTATGATTGGCGTGCAAGTGACACTCTTGGATGGATCTTACCACAGTGTAGACTCCTCAGAGTTAGCATTTAAAGTAGCTACGTCACAGGCTATCAAGGATGTGATTCCTAAGGCGAAACCAGTCCTATTAGAACCAATCTATGAAGTCAACGTGTTTGCACCAGATGCTTTCATGGGCGACATCATGGGTGATTTGAATAGCCGTCGAGGTCGTGTATTAGGCATGGAACAAAGTGAAAGAACAGGTATTTCCGTTGTTAAAGCACAAGTACCATTGGCTGAAATGTCCGATTATGTGACTGCATTGCGCTCCATTACACAAGGACAAGGCGTATTTAACCGTCAGTTCTATACCTATGAAGAGGTTCCCCATAAGCAAGCGGAAGAAATTATCGCTGCTCATAAAACCCAAGAATAAGGTAATGGCCACATGCTGTATCTAATACAGTTTGAATCATTACAACTGAATAGACAATTGCATAATGTAACAATTTAATACTGTAACAATTTCATAGTGTAATAATTGACGAAAGTCATAAATTTGAATAGTATTTTACTGAGGCCCTCCATATATGTAGCGTATGGAGGGCTTTTACATAAGAGAATAGCTAGTTCTTTATGTATATATGTGCTAACATAAAAGGTAATATAATTAGTTTATTGTGGTGCCATATCCATAGATATTGTGAAAGGATTGTGTATGTTTTTCTCTAGTATTACCGCAGATTATACAAAAATGGGCTATCCTAAAGCCATCGTGCGCGCTTTGGATTTCTTGAAAAACACAGATTTGAAAACATTGCCTGGAGGACGTCATGCCATTGAAGGCGACATGATGTATGCTAACGTAGACGATGTAGAAACAAAACTATTTGAAGCTACAAAACCGGAATCGCACCGTAATTATGTAGATATCCAATTTATGGTGAGCGGCGAGGAAAACATGGGCTTTTTCGTAGATAAAGGTCTCGTTAAACCTGTGGAGTCCTATCCAGATCGAGATTGCTATTTTTATCCTAATGAAGCGGTTGATGAAGGGCAAATCCATTGCCCAGAAGGGTACTACACTGTATTCTTCCCCTCTGATGTTCATCGGCCTTTGCTTGCTGTAAACGATAAACCTATTAAAATCCGTAAGGTGGTTGTGAAAGTTCACGTATCTTTGCTCGGTGACTAGCATGAAACAATATGAAGTTATTGGTGTTATTATAACTCTATTAGGGGCTGTTTTATGGGGCGTATCAGGTGCATCCGTACAGTTCTTAAGCAATTTTAGAGATATGAATTTGGAATGGCTAGTAACTATGCGATTGATTACAGCAGGTTTACTAACTGTTATTTATGCATGGTTTAGATTTGGAAACTCTATCTTTAATGTATTTCATAGTATAAAGGATACGCTAGGGCTCATTGTTTTTGGCGTATTTGGAATGGCATTATGCCAATATACATACTTCAGATCCATTGCTTTAGCTGGAGCTGGCATTGCAACGGTATTACAATATCTGGCGCCGTCTATGATTATTATTTACCTGCTGGTTCGCTATGGTAAACGACCATCCAAGGGGGAAATGGTTTCTGTTATACTGGCCTTAGTGGGGACCATTTGTTTAATGGGGAATGGTGATGGTCTTTCTATTGAAAGCTTCCCAATGGCGGTTCTCGTATGGGGGCTTTTATCTGCTGTGGGTGTAGCCGTATATAGTATTTCTCCTGTTGATTTACTCTACAAATATGGCACATTGCCTATTGTAGGGTTTGGGATGCTTATTAGTGGTATTGTAGCCGCTATATTATTCCATCAACCGAATTCATATGCAGTGTGGGACGCATGGACTGTTATTGGTTGTTTCAATGTCATATTCCTCGGGACGATAGTATCTTTCAATGCCTATTTAGAAGGGGTTAAACGAATTGGGGCCGTACCAGGATCTATTTTGTCATCTATTGAACCTATTTCGGCGGCTTTCTTTGGGTGGGCTTTTTTAGGAAATGAATTTAGTCTACTAGGGCTAATTGGTATGGCTATGATTATTGCCACCGTTGTTATCATTGCTTGGGATAGACAACGAACTATTAAGCGAGAAGTACTGGCAAAACTGAATAAAACAATATTAGAATAAATTGATAAGAGCACATCAATAAAAATATATCAATAAAATATGTCGACAGGAAAACATCAAGAAGAACACATATATCACAGAAAACGTTTCGTGGTATATGTGTTTTTTGTTATAACATACAGTATATTTTAGATACTGTATACATGCTCCATTTAGTTGACTATTTACCTATCTATTCATATAGTAAATGTATACGTGATTATTAGTTTGTTACGGAGGTATTTATGTCTGTAAAAGATTTCGTGCAACAACGGCGCGATGCGTTAATCGCTATGCGTCGAGATTTTCATATGTACCCTGAACCTGCTTGGCTTGAGTATCGCTCTGCTGCGAAGGTAGCGGATAGGCTTATTTCTTTGGGCTATGATGTGGCGTTGGGGGCAGATGTACTCGATTTAGACTCTCGCATGGGTTTGCCTAGTGATGAGGTCATGAAAGCTGGTATGGATCGAGCCATCAAAGAAGGTGCTAATCCTGAGCTTGTAGAAAAGATGGGTTATGGTAAAACGGCCATTGTTGCAACTATGAAGTTCGGTGGTGAAAGCCCTGTAGTAGCATTTCGTGTAGACATGGACTCTAACGATGTCATCGAAGCTAAAGAGGATAGCCATGTGCCTACAAAGAAAGGATTCCGTTCTTGTCATGATAAAGCGATGCACGCCTGTGGTCATGATGCACATATGACGATGGGGCTAGGCCTAGCTGAATATTTGGCTGCGCACAAGGATGAATTCAAAGGAACTATTAAACTCATTTTCCAACCTGCAGAGGAAGGCGTGCGCGGTGCTAAAGCGATGGCGGAAGCGGGCGTTGTGGATGATGTAGATTTGATGTTCGGCATGCATATTGGGTTTAATGAAAATCTATCCAATTGTTTTGCGTGTAGCGATCATGGCTTCTTAGCGACAACAAAACTTGATGCGGTGTTCTACGGCTATTCTGCTCATGCTGGTGGTTCCCCAGAAAAAGCACAAAATGCAATGCTCGCAGGTTGTACAGCGGTTCTTAACTTACAAGCCATCGCTCGTCATAGTCAAGGCGCCTCTCGCATGAATGTAGGTGTTTTTGAAAGCGGTACAGGCCGCAATGTGACGCCTGATGTGGCAGTTCTTAAACTAGAAACTCGTGGTGCCTCTACAGAAATCAATGACTACATGATTGAACGGTCGAAGACTATTATTAAAGGTGCTGCAGAAATGCACGATTGTACCTTTGAAATCACAAAACAAGGAGAAACTCCGGCAGGTCGCATCAGCGATGATTTAGCTCGTGAAGTACAAGCTATCGTGGAACCACTTGGGATCTTTAAAGAGGTTCCCTTCGATTACAGCGGTGGCGGTAGTGAAGACTGTGCGTACTTCTTGAATCGTGTCATCGATCGCGGTGGTAGAGCGACCTATATGGTTGTGGGATCTGCCATTAAAGCACCGCATCACAATCCGCTCTTTGATATCGATGAAGAAGATATGTTAAACGGTATTGTAGCGTTAGGTACCATTGCAGCTCACTATTTAAAATAAGCTTTATATACTAGCATCATATGGTTTGTCAGTAATTGATGTAATAGATTGTGAGGTGTTACATGATTCAACGAGAGCGATTGGTTAAGGATTTTGAGGCTATGGCCCAATTGACGGCTCCTGGTGAGGGCATTAATCGCCTTGCTTTCACCGATGCAGATTGGGCAGGACGTCAATATATTATAGATCGCATGACTGATGCGGGTTTATCCGTTGAAATAGACGATTTTGGTAATGTCATTGGCTATAAGATTGGTAAGAAACCAGATTTACCAGCTGTTATGGTGGGGTCTCATACGGATAGCGTGCCCAATGGAGGCAATTACGATGGTGTGGTCGGCGTGTTATCTGCTATTGAAGTAATTCGTAGCATGATCGACGATGGTTATGAACATGATCATACCATCGCTGTGGTGTCCTTTATGTGTGAAGAGTCTGGTCGCTTTGGGAATGCTACACTAGGCAGTAAGGCCATGCGCGGTGAATTGACATTACAAGACTTACACCACTTGGTAGATAAACAAGGAATTTCTTTGTACGAAGCCTTGAAAGGTCGTAATTTAAACCCCGATGGGATTGAAACAATGGCATATAAACGACCTGTAAAGTCTTTCACAGAAATCCATATAGAACAAGGCAAGGTACTGGAGCACGAGCAGAAAACGATTGGTATTGTGACTGGTATTGCCGCGCCAGAGCGATTCTATGTGACCATTCGAGGCAATGCCGATCATAGTGGAGCTACGCCGATGAACTTGCGTCATGATGCTCTATGTGGAGCCTCAAAAATCATCCTCGGCATCGAGGAGATTGCATCTATGCAAGAGGAACCACCCGTGGTGGGAACTGTTGGCGTTGTGGAGGTTACACCAGGGGCGATGAATGTCATTCCTGGTGCTGTGAAGCTAGGGGTAGATATTCGCAGTATTTCTAAGGTAGCTCGTAATTCTGTAGTTACTCTTGTTAAAGAATTTATTGACATTACTGCCGAGAAACGTGGATTATCTTATACGATTGAGCCTATTGCACAAGACCATCCAGTAGCTATGCACCCTGCGATGATTCGAGAAATCGAAGAGGCTGTTAAGTCTGTAGGTGTAGAATATATGACTATGCCGAGCGGTGCCGGTCATGACGCGATGCATTGGGCGGAGGCAGTTCCTACGGGAATGATCTTTATTCCATGTCGCGATGGCATCAGTCATAATCCTGCAGAATTTGCTGAAATGGATGATATCGTAACGGGTGCAGAGGTGCTTGATAAGGTGCTTAGAAAACTTAGCTTGGAAGAAACAAAGCTTGTTTAATATATTTCTTTATGTATTTATTCTTTATGTATTTATGTAGTTATATAGATAAGTAGTTATATAGTTATATGATTATACTGTATATAATTAAGTGATTACTTTTACTATTGTTAGGCCTATTAGGTGTAAGACATAGATAGGACTATTGTATTTAGTGTTGTTAGTTGTGTATTGGATGTAAAGTGTTTATAGAGGGGATATAGCTATCTTGCATCATATGTACACGGATAGGAGAGTTATGGTTATTACAGGTATTGTTATTGTAGTAGCAACGTTTATCGCTATTATTAAACAGTTTGAAACACGGCTCGTATTATTATTATCGGGATTATTGATGTGCTTTATTGGGGGCAACCTTGGAGCTGGTACGACAGCCTTTGTAAAAGAACTTACAAATCCAGGTCTTGTACCGACTATCTGTACGGTACTTGGCTTTAGCTACGTTATGGAATATACAAAATGTACGGAGCATATGGTGTATTTCATTTCCGCAGGGCTTAAAAAGATGACTAAAATCATCATCCCAGGTGCCGTTATTATTACATTCTTAATTAATATTGCACTGCCTACAGCGGCAGGCTGTGCCGCTGCCGTAGGTGCGCTATTGATTCCGGCTTTAATTCGTTCTGGTGTGCACCCAGCGATGGCTGGTTCTGCTATCTTCTTAGGTACATGGGGGAGCTCCTTGAGCCCAGGGCTTATGTTCAACCCTCAAGTAGCGCAACTGGCAGGCGTAGACGTAATGACAGTTATTGCGAGCTTCTCCATGCAAGCCATTATCGGTATCGTAGTGGCCGCTATTTTGCTTAATATCGTTGCTATCGTTAAGAAGGAGCATACAGGGTATGTGATGAAACATGATACTGTAGAGGAAGGTAAAGAGTTTAAGGTAAATTACTTCTATGCTATTATCCCTATCATTCCACTTGTTATGCTTGTACTTGGTAGTAAACAAGTAGCGGTGATTCCAGAAGTTTCCGTTCCCGTTTCCATGCTCATCGGTACAGCGATTGGTATCATTGCCGTGCGTCCTAATGTGGCAGAAGCTGTTAAGAAGTTCTTCCGCGGTACTGGAGATGGTATGTGTGATGTAGTGGGCCTTATGGCTGCAGCAGCATGCTTTACAGCAGGGATGCAACTCATTGGACTTACAAGTGCGCTCATCGATGGTATGAAGAACTCTCAACAAATCGCCCAAATCGGGGCAGCCTTTGGTCCATTCTTGTTGGCTGTTATCTCTGGTTCTGGTAATGCAGCAGCTCTTGCTTTTAATGGTGCTGTCACACCTCATGCAGCAGACTTTGGTTATGGCATTATGCAACTCGGTTCCATGGCTCAATTGGGTGCTGGTATCGGTCGCAGTATGAGCCCTGTAGCTGGTGCAGGTATCATCATTGCAGGACTGGCAGGTATTAACCCTATGGAAATGGCGAAACGCAATGCTGTGCCTTGTATTATTGCGACTGTAGTCATTATGCTATTGTTACTATAATTTTATATGGTCTGCCTTAGTGAAAGCCTGACAATCATTATTGTTAAAGTAATTATATAAAAGAAAACCCGTCATGATCATTGTGTCATGACGGGTTCTTTCTTTGCATATATTGAGATATAAGGTATAAGTAAAATTTATGGATACTAAAGAAAAGAGCAATTTGTTCTTATTGCAATAAAATAATATATTATATGTATTAAAGGAATAGATTTAGTTTCTCGTATTGGCCCAGCTTTTCATAAAGCTGTAAAATGCCTGCACTGGTTTCGACTCAAGTGCACTATGACGTGTGTACATCCAGGTGTCGCGCGTCATAATATGATTATCTAAGGACTTTAAGGTCTCCTTGTATAAAGTAGGATAATCATTGCCACAGCTTTTGGTTAAAATGGTAAAACCAAGCCCTTGATTGACGAGCTTCATACAGGTATCGATATCGTTCACCTCGATGGTGCGCATTGGTGGTTGTGAGTAGTGAGAATACCACCAATCATCAATAGTTTGTTGTAAATTAGGATCTGTTTGATAGTGAATATACGGTAAATGTGGCAAATCTTCTATTGTGCAAGGTGTTTTATTGAAGAAACAGAATGGTTCAGACCAAATATGTTCCTTTGACTCTGTCCAAGTGTGGGCACCGCGGATGATGGCTGCATGTAGGCGCCCTTCAAGGAAGTCATGATACAGCTTATAGCTTAGACCTGTATACATGATGATATCGATATGAGGATAAGCCTCTTTAAAGGTCGATAAGATATGAGGAATATGGTACTTGGCGAATACATTGGAGCATCCTAGGTTCAAGGTACCCCGTGGTTCAGTCCCCATCGCTAACAACTCTTGACGTACCGTAGTATAGGAGTTGAGCAAATCTTCGGCGTAGCGTACAAGACGCTGCCCCTGATAGGTAAACTCCACCCCCCGAGCTTGTCGGTTGATGATGGGACAGTTGAATTCCTTTTCTAATTTTTTTATCCGTTCACTCAATGCAGGTTGCGTCATAAACAAACGACGCGCCGCATAGGTAATATTATTTTCCTCTGCTAAGGTTTTTAAAATTGTACAATCTTTCGTGTCCATAAACTCTCCTTTATATATGTATTATTGTACTCTATCCCATAGAGTTGGTACAGATAAGGGGATGCTAGGGCTATACAGATTAGATATAACTAAAGACTGGGGACTAATCAGAGGAATGAAACTTTCACCAATAATCATCGTGAAAGTATAGTGTTTGTAAAGGTTTACACATGCATGAGGTTCATAAGGAGTAAGTCATGGTTGAGTTAATTTCAAATGGTGTATTTTTATATCACGGTGTAGATATCGTTCCAGCCGATTCTAGTGCTGCTCTTGATCAACAAGAAGTTTTTAATAAAGAGCGCGCCTACAAGGAAACGATGGCGTACCGTATTTTAATGGACCACCAACAACATGAAGGTGATCAAGATTTACGCATTAAATTTGATGCCCTAACATCTCACGATATTACATACGTTGGTATCATTCAAACGGCCATTGCCAGTGGTCTAGATAAATTTCCAATCCCTTACATTTTGACTAACTGTCATAACAGTTTGGCTGCTGTAGGGGGCACAATTAATGAAGATGACCATGTATTTGGGCTATCCGCAGTACAACGATTCGGTGGCGTCTATGTACCGCCTCATCTTGCCGTTATTCACCAATATATGCGTGAAACTATGGCCGGTTGTGGCAAGATGATCCTCGGCTCCGATAGCCATACTCGCTATGGTGCGCTTGGTACGATGGCGATTGGTGAAGGGGGACCGGAGCTTGTAAAACAATTGCTTGGTCGTACCTATGATGTACAACGACCAAAGGTTATCGCTATTTACCTCGACGGCAAACCTAAACATGGCGTTGGTCCACAAGACGTGGCCCTTGCTATTGAAAAGGCGGTATTCAAAAATGGGTTCGTAAAAAATAAAGTCATGGAATTCGTAGGACCTGGCATTGAACACTTGTCCATGGACTTCCGTAATGGCATCGATGTAATGACTACAGAGACTACATGTCTTACAACGATTTGGAGAACAGACAATACTACAAAAGACTTCTTAACACTCCATGGTCGTGGTGATGCATACAAAGAGCTAAACCCTGGTGATGTAGCTTACTATGATGGCCTTGTAAAAGTAAACCTTGATGAGGTGGAAAGCATGATTGCTATGCCATTCCATCCAAGCAATGTATATACTATCAAGGAAATTAACGAAGGTGGTCGTGATTTATTAGCAGAAATCGAACGACAAGCTGTTGAGCAATTAGATAATAAATCCTTGTCTTTACAATTGCCTGAAAAACATTTTGACGGCAAATTGCATTTAGATCAAGGTATCATCGTAGGGTGCTCTGGTGGTTTATATGAAAACATTATGCAAGCGGCTAACATCGTACGCGGTAAGAGCGTAGGTTCCGGTCGTTTCGCATTTAGCGTTTATCCTTCTAGCCAACCAATTTACTTAGAACTTATGAAAAATGGTGCTCTTGTAGATCTTATGAGTGCTGGTGCCATCGTGCGTACAGCTTTCTGCGGGCCATGCTTTGGTGCAGGTGATACACCTAACAATACTGGACTCAGTGGTCGTCATGCGACACGAAACTTCCCGAATCGCGAAGGTTCTAAACCTGGTAACGGACAAATTTCTTCCGTTGCACTTCTCGACTCCCGTTCCGTAGCGGCTACTGCTATTAACGGTGGTGCATTAACTGCGGCTACTGATATCGATTATGATGATGTAGTACCAGCTTACCACTATGATGATAAACCTTATGAAAGCAAAGTATATAGCGGCTTCAATGAGCCTAAAAAAAATACTGAACTCATTTATGGACCATCCATTAAACCTTGGCCAGCTATTAAAGAATTGACCCCAAATGTATTGCTCAAAGTAGTTGCCTATATCGATGACCCTGTAACGACTACGGATGAGTTGATTCCATCTGGTGAAACATCTTCCTTCCGTTCAGATCCATATGCATTGTCTGAATTTGCCTTGAGCCGTAAGGTTCCTGAATATGTAGGTCGTGCTAAAACCGTTCGCGATTGGGAAAAATCTCGTCAAGAAGGTGAAAGTACAGTAGAGTTAGTCGCTGCATACGAAGAGGTTAAGCAAGCTCTTGGCTTGTCAGAATCTGTAGAAGATATGGCTAAGTCTACAGCTGTTTCCAGCATGGTATATGCTAATCGTCCGGGTGATGGCTCTGCTCGTGAGCAAGCAGCATCCTGTCAACGTGTATTGGGTGGCGGTGCTAATATCGCTATTGAATATGCTACAAAACGTTATCGCAGCAATGTAATTAACTGGGGCATGTTACCGTTCGTAACTAGCGAAGAAGACTCTAAAACTATGGTCGTAGGCGACTATGTATATGTGCCAAATGTGCGTGACCAATTATTCTCTGACTCCGATGATTACACAGCATATGTTATCAGTGGAGGTGCGAAGAAAGCAGAAATCACATTACATTTAGGGCACCTCAGCGATGAAGAAAAAGATATTATCGCAGCAGGGTGTCTCATCAACTACTATGCAAATTGCAAAGCGTAAGTGGTGAACATAAAGGAGTAAGTTATGAACGGGTATAAAGAAATTCCTGTTACTTATATGCGCGGCGGTACTAGTAAAGGGGCGTATCTGTTAAAAGATACGCTTCCAACTGACCCAGCTGCTCGGGATCGTATGATTTTAGATTTATATGGCTCTCCCGATGCGCGTCAAATTAATGGTATCGGTGGTGCCGATCCATTGACGAGCAAGGTAGCTATCGTAAACCCTTCTGACCGCGATGATGCGGATATCGACTACGCCTTTGGTTATGTCGGTATCGCTGATGCGGTGGTAGATTACGAAGGTAATTGTGGCAATATTTCTGCTGGTGCAGGGGTATTTGCTATTATGGAAGGCTTTGTGAAAGCCGTAGAACCAGAAACAGTGGTTCGCATCTTTAACACAAATACAAATAAGGTTATCGAAGCTCACGTGCCAGTCCGAGATGGTAAACCTGTTATTGACGGTGATTTTGCTATCGATGGTGTACCTGGTACAGGTGCTCGTATTACATTATATTTCTTGGAACCTGGCGGTTCTAAGACAGGTAAGCTACTACCAACAGGCAATGTACAAGACACAATTACATTGGCTGATGGTCGCACAATCCAAGTCAGTCTCGTAGATGCAGCTAATCCAGCTGTATTTGTAAAGGCTACAGACCTTGGTTATGAAGGCACGGAATTACCGGCTTTCACAGAAACGGATGGCGGTGTATTACTCAATACACTTGAAGATATTCGCACTACTGCAGCTGTAATGATGGGACTTGCTCCATCTAAAGAGGCTGCTAGTCCTGCAGTTCCAAAGGTATGCATGGTGTCCGCACCACAAACCTACGTGGCAAGCGATGGTCGAACTATCAAGGGGAATAGTATAGACATCGTGGCGCGTACAAAGGCACTAGCTGTAATGCATAAAGCGTATGCTGTTACAGGTGGTATTTGTACAGCTACAGCAGCGCTTATTACGGGTACGGTGGCGAACGAAGTAGTGAGCGAACGTGCTAAAGAAACGAATCAAGTTACTTTAGCGCATCCATCAGGGAAATTTGATTTCGAAATATGCCTAACCAAAGATAAGGGTTGGCATGTGGAGAAGGCGGGCGTCGCTAGAACGGCGCGACCGATTATGAAAGGCATAGCTTATGTTAAAGGAGAGTAAGAATGAATAAGCTACTTAAAATTGCAATTATGTTTGCCATTCCTCTGGCAATGTGGTTCATTACACCGCCAGAAGGTTTGAGCGTTGGAGCTTGGCGACTGCTAGGTTTCTATTTAATGGCTATCGTTGGTCTTGTTGTTAAACCTTGGCCAGCACCAATTATCTTGTTATTATCTATTGCAGGTTCTGCAATTTTCTTGAATGCTACGAAAAACGTATTGTCTGGCTATGCATCTACCACAGTATGGTTAGTATTCTCTGCGTTCTCCCTCAGTGTGGCGTTCGTAAAAACAGGCCTTGGCCGTCGTATTGCGTACCTATTGATTAAATCCTTAGGTCACACTACATTGCGTCTTGGCTATGTAACTGCTTTATTAGATCTTATTATTTCCCCAGTAACACCTTCCAACACAGCACGTTGTGGCGGTATCGTGTTCCCAATCATGAACTCTGTAGCAAAAGCGTTAGGTTCTGAGCCTGGTGAAAGCGCTAAAAAAGCTGGTTCTTACCTCATGGTTAACACATACATGGTAACTAAGGTAACAAGCTTGATGTTCGCTACAGCAATGGCACCAAACTTATTGGCTGCTGACTACATGAACAAAATCCTCGGTGTAGATATTAACTGGGGCCTTTGGGCATTAGCACTCGTAGTACCAGGTCTTGTAATGCTTCTCATTACACCTGCTTTGGTATACTACTTAGACAAACCATCTATTCAACACATCGACTCTCATGCGATTGCTGATGAAGGTTTGAAAGAACTTGGACCTATGTCTGGTCGCGAGAAATCTCTTATTGCTATCTTTATTCTTGCCTTAGTTGGCTGGGCGTTGCCTTCCATCTTGACGCAAGGCTTTGGCATTAAATTCTCCCTTGATGCAACAGCAGTAGCTATCGTAGCCATGGTAGCAGCGCTTGTAACAGGCGTAATCAAATGGGAAGATATGCTTGAATCCAAAGGTGCTTGGAACACATTGATCTGGTTCGGTGGTATCATCGGTATGTCCAGTGCGTTGTCCAAGGTTAAATTCTTTGAATGGTTAGCTGACTTTATGGGGACACACTTCAACTTCGGCGACAACCCGATGTTGGCTCTTATTATCATCGGCGCTATCAGTATCGCTGTTCGTTACTTGTTCGCTTCTGGTAGTGCGTATGTAGTTGCAATGCTTCCAGTATTCCTTACTGTAGGTAAAGTAGCGGGTGTAAACCCAATGGCGTTGTCCTTGTTACTAGCTGCTACAAACTCCTACGGTGGTGCGTTGACTCACTACGGCGGTGCAGCGGCTCCAATCGTATTTGGTGCTGGTTACAACACAGTTAAAAGCTGGTGGATTATCGGTGGTATCTTCGCTATCATGTGCTTCATCGTAAACCTTACAGTGGGCTACGCATGGTGGGAAATTCTTGGTATCCTATAATACCTAACTAGAGACAATAGTTATTCTATACATATAGAATGATCATCCCCTAGATAGTGAAAGTTTCTATACTTTTACAAACAACATAATAAAAGAGCTGTTTCGGAATCAGTACACACACATCTGAGTTCTGAGAACAGCTCTTTTTATTTGTTTATATAGTTTCTTTAATGCATTTGCACTATTTTCGTTGTATTACGGCATTACTTTAGTTTTAACGCAACCCATAGTGCAGCGCCGATAAAGGTAAGGCTACATGCCCAGAAAAGGGTTGTGAAGCCAAATTGAGCGGCTACAATGGAACCACCAAAGGAGCCTAGAAAGTAACCCATAGACAAACAAGACTGATTGTACGAGAATATTTGTCCCGTATATTCCTTAGGTGTTTTTGATGCTAAATAGGTATTGAGCGCAGGTAACATACCACCTAGCCCAAAACCTTGCAAGAAACGGATAAACCCAAGTACATACACAGAGTCCACATAGGCTTGCGGTATATTGAGTAGACCTACATAGATCATCGAGTAGATGAGCACCTTTCTAGGGCCTATACGGTCTACTAATTTCCCGAGTGGAGAGCTACTAAAGAATTGGGCGATACCCATGGCAGAGAACACAGCACCAGAAATAAAGGCTATATTTTCCGTATTGCTTGGTAGCATTCCTTTAATGTAAACCGTCATAATGGGGGAGATGGCGGTAACCGAAATGGCATACAGGAAGGAGGTTGCAGATAAAGCGACTAAACTAGAAAACTCAGGTAAGTGAGTTTTTAGATTTCTAAAGGTTTGCTTCTCAACAAGTGGCTTTGGAACATAGTTTTCATGTACCAGCATTGCCGTCAAGCCAAAAGAGATAAGCATAAGGGCCCCGATGATAAAGAAGTCATTTCGAATACCTACTACATCACTGAGATACCCTCCTACAAGCGGACCGGCTAGTGAGCCTGCAAGGCTAAAGGATCCTATAATCCCTAGAGCCCAACCTGTATGGTTTTGCGGTGTTTCTGACGCGATAAGTGTTACCGATGCGGGGTAAAAACCGCTTACTAACCCTTGCAATGTACGAACGAGGAACACACCTTCTGGTGTAGTCTGAAAGCCCAATAATATACTACATATAGCCATACCAAGACTAGAGCGTATGAGGGTAATCTTACGTCCCTTACGGTCTGCTAATCGGCCCCAGAAGGGAGCTGCTAAGCAGACAATGAGGAAGGTGATGCCCATGGAGGCACCGGACCATTGTGCTATCGATCCTGTATCGCTTAAGCCCATTTCATGGAAGTATAGAGGAAGAATAGGGCTTACCTGACTAACCCCGAGGGACATGAAGAATATGCAGAATGCGCAAATGTACACCGTTCGTTTCCACGTTTCCAAAGTATCCCTCCTTTAGTCTTTCTTTTTAACTTCTTCCCAATCGCTTAAGTCCGGCAGTTTATTGCTTGTTATAGATTCTTGAATCCAGTAGTTAATAGAGGTTAAGTTGCTAGAATCCCGTTCAAAGCCATATACGATCTCGTCTCCTATGTCGTCTTCTGTAGTGATATAGAGGCGAATGTGTAAGTTTTTACCTTTTCCGCGCTCGATGAAGTAGCTAATACCCGGATCGTCGAGGTTGGATGGGCGAACCGCAATGATATCGTACGTGCCATTGGCTACGCCTTCTAAGGCATCCTTAATCATTTGATTGGAAAGTTCATATTGATTGAGGTAGAAAATATCGTTGTCGCAAGTTAATACATATTCTCGAGGTGGCGTAGTATTTTTGTACTGTTTCTCCCAGCTTTCATCAATCACAGGCAATGTAGCATGATCATAGAATTCTTTAATTAAACGGAGACCTTCAGAAATAGACATCTCCTTAAAGTCTCTTATTTCATATATCGTAGGCTCCAAGGTTTCATCACATTCCGCAGGATCCTCGCTGTAGCCGTATAAATAGATATTACAAGTGTTCTTATCTTCATTGTGGAACATAACGATACTGTATACATCGTAAATTACGTTTTCTATGGATTGGCGATTATCGTAGATGATAAAACTGAGGTATTTTTGTGTATCCCATTCGCGTTCGATGAACGGCCAGTCGTATTTATTGGTACGCCAACCAGTAGTAGAGTCCTCGAAAATTTCTAATACATCTACGGAGTTTTGAGGCCATGCAGGTGGCATAGGATTACACGTTGTAGAAGATTGCGTTATCCCTTCTTTGTACTGATAATGTCCATCAACGAGTTCAAAGGCTTCTAATCGCTCAGATGCTTCGTCAGGAATTGCCAACGGCTCACCAGTGCCTAACCAATTATCGTTTCTTGTGTTGAGACGATTGATGCTTTCACGAGCATGCTCGTAGAACGTAACGGCTTGGTCTAAATCGGGTTCTTTTGTAATGGCACCAATTTCGTAGCAATAGCCGGCTGCTAGTTGCCATAGATGGTCCGCATAGTCATAACTACCGTATCTATCGAAACATTTGCTAGCCTTATTAACGCACTCTATGGCGGTTCTTATGGCAGGGGTATTACCTTTTTTGAAAGTAAATACATAAGCGAGATACGGCCAAATCGCATCGAGAGTGTAAATCGCTGGTTGTTGTAATAAGTGAGCGATGCGAGACCAGTCTTGGGACTGACCATCGATATTCAATGTGCGAAGAATGATGGCTTGCATGGTAACATAAGCATGGTCATTAAAGTCTAAATAATTTGGGCTTATAGCAGCACGCTCGTAATATCTGAGGGCCTTTTGAATATTCTGAGGGATTCTTTTGTTAGACTCACATGGTTTTGCATAGTACTCGGCAGCTTCACGCAAACACATGCCATTATTCATGGCGGCACCGCGCTCAAAATATTCGAGTGCTCGTTCATGCTCCCCGCGAGACTTACAAATATCGCCAGCTAAATACATCATGAGTGGCAAACCTGCTGCAGCCCCTTCAAAAATGACTTGCTCTTCCATCTTCCTATTATCTTGCTCTATATAGGTAATGCGCAAGTTGCGGTATGCAATAACAAGGCCTGCTTCAGCGGATTTACGCAACCATTGCTGAGCAATGGCAGTTATTTTATTTGCGAATCTACGTTGATCTGCTTGGGCAAACAAGCCTTTTAAGAAACGGACAAAGGAAGATGGTTCACCTTCATTAGCCACCTTTTGAGCCGATGGCAAGATGTGGTAATCCCCCCATTGGAATACATTGGCAATGGCATAGGCACAGTAGGAACAACCCTTTTGGGCGCCCTCATAGACGCGCTGGAAGGCTTGGTCCTTTGTCATAGGCAACTCTTTTTCAATCGTTGGTGTAAGGGCACCAGAGGTACGCATAGCTTGTAAAATAGCGATGGCACTGCCTTTGCGAATAGCTGTATGTAAATAACTATACGCCTTTGTGTCATCCTCAGGAAAGCCTGCTTCAATCCAGGTGAACTGAGGGCCAGAATAGACGCGTGCCAAAATAGCGTACACATCGCCAATACCAGGAATCTTTTGACCTTCCTCGTCAAGTTTCACAAGGGCGTCAAGCTCAGCCTTACCCTCCCAAGCGATATCTTTATTACATTGATGGAATATTTTATTGAAAGACTGCTGTATTTGATCAGTAAAATAAAAATTCATGCTCTCTCCTCCGCATAATAATCAGTAGAAGCTGATAACATATGTAATTTCAGTATACCATTAGTATTTAGAGGAAAACAATATAAATATTCTGAATTTGCTAGGGGAGTAGAGGGATATTATTTAATTACAAGTGACCATATTAGACGATTGATGAATCTAAGAATAAGGTGAAAGTTAAGATTTTCCTTGACTTTCATTCTATAGAAACATTATAATCAGATTATAATTTTATACTCGCCTAAAAGAAACCGATGAGGTGGAGATAAAAATAGGAAATGCACTCACAGAGAGCGGGATTAGCTGAGAACCCGTAGTACGCAGCTTATTAAATGGACCACCGAGGGCGCATGGAAAAGAATGAATTTCATTCCTAGTATGGTGCGACGTCACACGAGCGTTAGTCGTGAGGGATATGTTAGTATCCTGCGAAAGGGGAATGCGCTGCATTCAAACAAGGTGGTACCGCGATTTATAGCATAATACAATCATATTGTAATAATAGAACTATAGACTCGTCCTTGACGTTATATTGTCATGGGCGAGTTTTTTTATTGGCAAATGCCAGATGGAGGTTCTCATGATTTTCCCTAGTCTTGACCGTGTGAAAGCTATCGCACCGGGCTACGATATCGTACCTGTATATATGGAAATTTTATCCGACGTACGCACACCGATTAGTGTGTTGAAAGCATTAAAACAAGTGAGCAGTCATACGTACTTGCTTGAAAGTGCGGATAATAGTAATCATTGGGGCCGTTACTCCTTCTTGGGCTATGACCCTAAGATTGAGCTCTTCTGCAAAAATCATACAATGACTATCAAAGACGGTACAACGCGTACCTTTGAATGCTCTGACCCAGCTGCAGAAATTCGCAATATTTTGAGCCAATACAAAAGCCCTCGCTTAGAAGAATTACCCACCTTTACAGGTGGCTTTGTAGGCTACTTCGCATGTGAATACATTCGCTACATCGAGCCAACATTGGATTTCCCAACGCCAGATGATGACTCTGCTATGGTAAACGATGTAGACCTTATGCTCTTCGATAAGGTAATCGCCTTTGACCATTACAAAAATAAAATCTACTTGATTGCTAACATTAGTACAAACGATTTAGAACGCAACTACAACAAGGCTGAGCTTGAACTTAAAGCACTAGCTGATCTCGTAGTAAACGGCAAAGAGGCGGACATTCCAAAAGGCATCCTTAAAACAGAGTTTACCTCTGAGTTTACAAAGGACGAGTTTAAAGCAGTTGTTAAAAAGACACAGCACTACATCAAGGAAGGGGATATCTTCCAATGTGTTGTATCTAATCGCCGTGAAGCTGAGTTTGAAGGTAGCTTGTTAAATGCATACCGCGTATTGCGTACGTTGAATCCATCTCCATATATGTTCTACTTATCTGGTGGCGATGTAGAGCTTACAGGTGCCTCTCCAGAAACATTGGTAAAATTAACGGACGGCAAAATGTATACCTTCCCAATTGCAGGTACTATGCGCCGCGGTAAAACCGAAGCAGAGGATCTCGCTATTGAAGAAAAACTCATTAATGACGAAAAAGAGTTGGCTGAACATAACATGCTTGTTGATCTTGGCCGTAACGATTTAGGTAAAATCGCTAAATTTGGTTCCGTAAAAGTAGAGGCGTTACACATGTTACAACGTTTCTCCCATGTTATTCACATTACATCTACTGTAAGCGGCGACATTCAAGATGGGAAAGATGCCCTCGATGCCATCGGTGCTACATTGCCAGCTGGCACATTGTCCGGGGCTCCTAAGATTCGTGCTATCGAAATCTTACACGAACTTGAAAAAAGCCCGCGCGGTGTATACGGCGGCGCTGTAGGTTACATCGATTTCTCCGGTAACATGGACGTATGTATCGGCATCCGTATGGCTATGAATAAAGGCGGTAAAGTCTATGTTCGCGCTGGCGCTGGTATCGTTCGCGATAGCGTTCCTGCTAGTGAATATAACGAAACCTTGATCAAAGGCCAATCCATGATTTCCGCAATTACAGATGCACAGGAGGTAGAATAATGGTACTCCTTATAGATAATTATGATAGCTTCTCCTTCAATTTATACCAATTAGTAGGCTCTATCGACCCAGACATTAAAGTCATCCGCAGCGATGAATTAACCGTTGAAGAAATCCGCGCGTTGAAACCAGACTATGTGATACTTTCACCAGGACCTGGCAGACCAGCTGATGCGGGCGTGTACGAAGACCTATTGCGCGAATGCAAAGGCGAATTCCCAATCCTCGGCGTATGCCTCGGACACCAAGCTATCGGCGAAGTATTCGGCGGCACCGTATCTTACGCAAAACAAGTTATGCACGGCAAACAAAGCGTAGCTAAACAAGTATACCCATCCAAAATCCTTAAAGGCGTACCAGAACAATTCGAAGTAGCACGCTACCACTCCTTGGCAATCATTGACGAAACCATGCCAAGCGAACTCATCGTTACATCCATTACCGACGACGGCGAAGTAATGAGCGTAGAACACAAAGACTACCCAATCTACGGCGTGCAATTCCATCCGGAATCCATCATGACACCGAACGGGGAACAAATGATTCGCAATTTCTTAGAAAAATAAACTACAGCCTAATTTATGTATCGAGGGGCTATTTATAAGTCCTAGAACGATAGAGCGGAAATAAGGTCTCTCGGAACTCCAAGTGGCCACCCACCCCACTACGTGGGGCCGCCAAGTCGTTCCTTAAGACCTTATTTCCTGCCAACTCAATCTAGGCAGTATCTAATAATAGCCCCTCTAGAATACAGAGTTTAAACTGTAGTCATATTTTTCTAAAGACATATACGAATCAGAACCCCTAATAAAGGAAAAGGTGGTGCGCAGCACCACCATTCCCACCTCTTATAAAGAAATGACCTGTGCGTTACTCCATATAATGCGCAGGATCATTTGGTAATAGTTTGTTTGAGGGATATCTATTAAATTGGTATGATTTTAGCCGGATAGGTGCGATTGGGTTATGTGCGAAGCCGACTTGGCGCCCCGCATAGCGGGGGGGTGGCCACTTGGAGGCTGAGTGCATGACCCAATCGGTACCGTCTAGGTAGAATGGTATTAATTTAATAGATATCCTCAAAAGGAGATATAAATGATTAAAGACGCATTATATGCAGTAACGCACGGTCAGGATTTATCCTACGACCTTGCTAAAGATACAATGAACAAGATTATGAGCGGTGATGTAGCCGAGGTACCTATGGCAGGTTTCTTATGCGCTTTAGCGGCAAAAGGCCCTACTGTAGATGAGGTTACAGCCTTTGCTGAGGTTATGCGCGAGAAGGCTGGTTCTGTACCTCATGAAGGTACTGTTGTAGAAATCGTAGGTACTGGCGGGGACGAAGCGAATACGTTCAACATTTCAACTACATCTGGTTTTATCATTTCCGCTGCAGGTATTCCTGTAGCAAAGCATGGTAACCGCAGTGTATCTAGTAAATGTGGCGCTGCTGATTTGATTGAAGCATTGGGCGCTAAGTTAGAGCTTAATGGTGAACAAAATGAGGCAGTCCTCAACAAAGCAAATATGTGCTTCATGTTTGCTCCTGTATATCACCAAGCTATGAAATATGCTGGCCCTGTACGTAAAGCGTTAGGTGTTCGTACTGTGTTCAATATTCTCGGACCATTGGCAAATCCAGCAGGTGCTACGGTTGAGTTGATGGGCGTGTACGATAAATCTTTGGTAGAACCATTGGCTCGCGTATTGGCTAACCTCGGTGTGAAACGTGGTGCTGTGGTACACGGCTTCGATGGCCTTGATGAAATTACGGCTACCAACAAAACGTACGTATGTGAAATTAATAATGGTAGTTTCACAAGCTACGAATTCGATCCTAAGGACTATGGTTTCGAATACGCTGATAAAACTGAGCTTGAAGGTGGCGATGCAACAGTAAATGCTGAGATTACACGCCGTGTTCTCGGTGGTGAACCAGGTGGTAAACGCACAGCTGTTCTTCTAAACGCTGGTATGGCGATTTACCTTACAAAAGAGGGTATTACATTAGCAGAGGGCATTGAAGAGGCGAAAAACATGATCGACTCTGGCAAGGCTCTTGCCACCATGGAACAATTTGTGAAAGCAACACAAGAGGTATAATCATTGATTTTAGATAAGATTATAGAGACTACCAAAATTCGGGTAGCCCAAGAAAAACAGGTGGAATCGCCTGAGGCTGTAAAAGCAGCGGCGTTGGCGTTACCATCTGATACAGGATTTCCTTTTGAAGCAGCCCTTCGTCAGCAAGACTTTAACTTCATTTGTGAAGTAAAGAAGGCATCACCGTCTAAGGGAATCATTGCAGAGCACTTTCCCTATTTAGATATCGCTAAAGAATATGAGGTTGCTGGTGCTGCGGCTATCTCTGTTTTGACAGAGCCAGACTTCTTTAAAGGTGATAAGAAATACTTACAAGAAATTGCAAGCACTGTCAAAATTCCTGTACTTCGTAAGGACTTCATCATCGATGAGTACCAAATCTACCAAGCAAAGGTATGGGGCGCTAGTGCGATTCTCTTGATTTGTGCATGTTTAGATGTGCCTACGTTAACAAAATTCCGTGAGTTAGCCGATTCTCTTGGTTTGTCCTCCTTAGTAGAGGCTCACGACGAGCACGAAGTACAAATGGCCATCGATTGTGGTGCCCGTATTATTGGCGTTAACAACCGCAATTTAAAAGACTTTACTGTAGATGTACAAAATAGTGTGCGCTTACGTAATCTCGTTCAAGACGATGTGATCTTTGTATCTGAAAGTGGTTTAGAAACACCAGAGGATATCCAAGTGTTGCGGGATAACAATATCGGCGTCGCCTTGATGGGGGAAACGTTTATGCGTTCTCCTAACAAGGTTGAAAAGTTGGCATATCTTTATGGACCCACATACTACACGCCAAAGGTTAAGATGTGTGGCATCTCTAAAGTAGAAACAATTCCGGCTATTGTAGATGCAAAGCCAGACTACATGGGCCTTGTATTCGCACCGAGCAAACGGCAAGTGACGGTAGACCAAGCTAAAACATTAGTGGAAGAACTTCATAAACAATACGCAAAAACATATGGTGCAGTTGAAGTGCCAATGAATGCTGAAACAGCACAAGATAGTAAGGAATTTGTCCAAGAAAATCCTAATTTGGAGAACATTAAAACGGTAGGTGTCTTCGTCAATGAAACATTAGATAATCTCGTTACAATCGCTAAAGAAGTCAATCTTGACGCAGTGCAATTGCACGGTGATGAAGATGAAGCTTTCATCCAAGCTCTCAAGGAGAAAACAGATGTAGAGGTTTGGAAGGCTGTTCAAATCTGCAGCCCTGCAGATGCAGAGGCGTGGATCGATAGCAGTGCCGATATGCTGTTATTTGATGCGTACCATAAGGATGAACGAGGTGGTACGGGCAAAGTGTTCGACTGGTCTTGCTTAGATGAGTTTGAACGTCCATTTATGCTTGCAGGTGGTATCGATAGCACCAATGTGGCACGTGCCATTCGCACGGTTCGCCCTTATGGTATCGATATTAGCAGTGGCATTGAAACAAAGGGTGTGAAGGATGATGAGAAGATAAAAGCTTTCACCAACATTGTGAGAACAATAGCAATGCCATAATATGGTGTGCTAGCAGGAATGGTATATAGAAAGGTAAGTTATATGAGTGAACAAAGACATGGCTATTTTGGCTCCTTTGGTGGCCAATTTATGCCAGAAACATTGATGAATGCAGTCATCGAATTAGAAGAGGCGTACAACAAGTACAAAGATGATCCTGATTTCGTACATGAACTTGAGGATTTACATAAAAAATATACAGGTCGTCCATCCCTTTTATACTATGCAGATCGCATGACAAAGGACCTTGGGGGTGCCAAAATCTATTTAAAACGTGAGGATTTAAACCATACTGGCTCTCACAAGTTGAATAATGTAATCGGTCAAATGTTATTGGCAAAACGAATGGGTAAAACTCGCGTTATTGCTGAAACCGGCGCAGGTCAACATGGCGTGGCAACGGCTACTATCGCTGCGTTGATGGGTATGGAATGCGAAGTATACATGGGTGCAGAGGACTGTGAACGTCAAGCACTTAACGTTTACCGTATGGAATTGCTAGGTGCTAAGGTGCATCCTGTAACAACGGGGACTAGTACATTGAAAGATGCGGTTTCCGAAGCATTGCGCGAATGGACAAACCGCATGTCCGATACGCACTATGTATTGGGATCCGTCATGGGTGCACATCCATTTCCTATGATCGTACGCGATTTCCAATCCATTATCAGCCGTGAAGCGCGTGAGCAAATCCTCGAAGCAGAAGGAAAATTACCAACAGCTGTTATGGCTTGTGTAGGTGGCGGCTCTAATGCGATGGGCATGTTCTATCACTTCATTCCAGACGAAGGTGTTCGTCTCATCGGTTGTGAAGCGGCAGGTCGTGGCATCGATACAGAAGAACATGCGGCGACAATCGCAAAGGGTTCCGTTGGTATTTTCCACGGCATGAAATCGTACTTCTGCCAAGACGAAGATGGACAAATCGCTCCAGTATACTCTATCTCTGCAGGCCTCGATTACCCTGGTATCGGCCCTGAACATGCGTACTTGCATGATAGCGGTCGTGCTGAATACGTGCCTGTTACAGATGACGAAGCAGTCGATGCCTTTGAATATTTATCTCGTTTGGAAGGTATTATTCCAGCCATTGAAAGTGCTCATGCGGTGGCACATGCACGTAAAATTGCTCCTACTATGAGCAAGGACGACATTATTATTATTTGTTTATCCGGTCGTGGCGACAAAGACGTGGCGGCTATGGCGAAATACAGAGGGGTGGATCTTCATGAGTAAAATTAAAGACGCTTTCATAAAGGGCAAGGCATTCATCCCATTCATTAGTGCTGGTGACCACGGTATTGAGAATACAGAACGTTATATTCGTATTATGGTGAAAGCCGGTGCGGACATGGTAGAAATTGGTATTCCTTTCTCTGACCCAACAGCGGAAGGCCCAGTTATTCAAGAAGCAAGCACGCGTGCGCTTTCTACAGGTGTAAAAATCAATGATATCTTTGATATGGTGCGTCGTTTACGTACTGGTGATGATGCGGTGACTATACCGCTCGTATTCATGACTTATTTGAATCCTATTTACGTATTCGGTCGTGAAAAATTCTTTACCCTCTGTGAAGAGGTGGGAATCTCTGGTGTTATCGTGCCAGATATGCCATTTGAAGAAAAAGGCGAGCTCGCTAGTGTGGCTCATAAGCATGATGTTGAAGTGGTATCCTTAATTGCGCCAACATCTGAAAACCGCATCGAAATGATCGCCAAAGACGCTGAAGGCTTTGTGTACTGTGTATCTTCCCTTGGCGTTACAGGCATGCGCAGTGAAATTAAGACGGATATTAAATCCATCGTTGAAACGATTCGCAAATATACAGATATCCCTGTCGCTGTTGGTTTCGGTATTTCCAAGCCAGAACAAGCAGAAGCTATGGCGCGCGTATCCGATGGAGCCATCGTAGGCTCTGCTATCGTTAAAATCGTGGCAGAACACGGTGAACATGCGGATCAAGCGTTGTTTGATTACGTACAATCCATGAAACAAGCTGTTCTAAAGGCTGGCGCATAACATAATAACTCATATAGCCTTGGGAAAAATTATATCGGGGATAACACAAAAGGACGTTATACAATGTATAACGTCCTTTTCATTGGTTGGTTAATTTAGTTTTGTGTTTTTAGGGCTAGTAATATGTATTATGCACAAGGCTTAGTCATTAGAGGATTCAGAACGTTGATGTCGTTCACTGCGTTTTGCTGTTGCATTTTTATCATGCTTTTCACGTTTAGATATTCTATGTTTTCTGTGCTTTTTATCATTTACTTTGTACCATGGATGATCGCTGCTATCTACTGTGCCATCATCATTTTTTACCATGCGATGATTTTCACCGATTTTGAAGTGGTAATCTTTAGCTTGGGCTACATTGGTACCAATACCAACTGTTAAGAAGGCACCTAAGCTAGCCAAGGCTACTGCTTTCATTAATTTAGCTTTCATAATTATCTCCTGTATAATTGATTGTACGAATTTTAGTTGTAAGAAATATATCTGTAGTATAGGCATATTTCATGAACAAAAAATGAATCAAATAAGTTGATAAATCATAGTATAATAGGAATATCTATATATGTTTATTATCTAAGATTATGGTAGGAGTTTTATGAAACAGAGAGTATACGAAATCCTTTATCGTGAGCTAGTGGAAAACTATGCAAACAGTAAAGGACGTACAAATACAGCCGATTTTTGGCTCACCATAAGTGCTATATCCTTTGTATATGGCTTAATTATATGTATTACAGGTCTTGCAACCTACATACCGTACGGATTTCTTTATGCTGTCTCTATCGGTGGCGGCGTATTAGTTGTATTGTCCATCCTGTTATGCTTGCCGAAGATTATGCTAATGGCAAGACGGCTACGAGACTCTAATAATGATCCAATGTTGATGATTTTACTATTGGTTCCTTTTTTAGGCTGGCTTGCATTATTGTATCTATTCTGTAAGCGCACATCACCTATATCTAATGAATTAGAGGAAAAACGTTCCGTATCGGGCCTCTTTATTGTGGCCATATTAGTATTAGGATGCCTAGCCACTAGTGCAGGTAGTACAATGATTAATCATAATTTTATGGTAGAAGAGACTGCTTATGGCAATTTGGAACCTAGTTCGTTAACGAAACAAGCAAATCGTCTTTTACAAAGTGAAGCGGCTACAACAGAGGGGCGTACTGTGGTAAGTAATTATTATGAAGCCCTCAATAAAAAGGATTATCGTGGTGCATATCGTTATTTGAGCGCTCGTGCTATGGAACGATATGGTACCTTTGCACTATGGGAACAAGCCATGACTAAGGACGAGGTTCCTAAGGTGAAAACGATACAGCTTGACTATGTTTCTCAAGACCAAGATGATGATATTGTTGTAAACTATATGGGCTTTACCGTTACCTTTGAAGATAATCTAGAGCCTCTATTAGTTCGTTTGCATAATGAAGGCAAAGGCTGGGGCATTGTTGCTATTGAAGCCGCGGAGGAGGATTAGGTTATGTCAACCATAAATATATATGATTTGAACTATACTGATGCCTTCAAATTAGGCATTAGAAATTATGCTAATTTTAACGGTCGTGTTAGCCGTAGTGAATATTGGCGATTCGTGGCAGGCGTTACCTTGATACAAGGATTACTTGGAATTTTAGCTTTACTTTGTAGTACCTTGGGCTTCCCTAATTATGAAACACTTATTGATAATATTGCTGTAGGGGTATCTCTTTTCTTTATAGTTCCCAATATAGCTATCACAACACGGCGTATGCATGATATTGGCCGGAGTGGTTGGACGCAGCTAATCTCATTTATTCCTGTTATAGGCTTCTTTATATTCCTCATTTACGAATTGCGTCGTGGCGATGAAAGAGAGAATTCATATGGTGAAAGAACCGGGTACACGCCTATTACTCCTGAGATCAGCAAGGCTACAGGACTAGAAGAAACTCCATCCCGTCGTCAAGATTGGGCGATGGGGATTGCCATCTTTATTATCCAATCTATTATTATTGCCGATATCATTAGAGAGATATTATGGTATGGTATTAATGGGAATGGATACATGTAATAGATACCTGTATTTATTAACAATCTCATTATTTTATTTTATAAAAGTTTAACATCTCCTTTATAGACAATATAACACTTTATAGTAAAATGAATTTCAGATGAATTTAAAAACTTAGATATTAATAAATAAAGAATATCTTAGTTGTTATATGTGTTAAGTACAGCAGGACATCGTAATCTTTGCTGATTTCTGTTTGTAGCTAGAAGGAGTTTATTATGAAATCTTGTCCCTATTGTGGACATGCAGTGTTGAAAACAGATTGTTACTGCCCAGAGTGTGGGCATGTTAGTAGACCACAAATCTCGTTAGATAAATACAATCTAGGCTTGATTGAAAATTTTAAACAATGTTTGGTTTATAAATATGCTGATTTTGATGGTCGTGCAAGTCGTAGTGAATATTGGCATTTCTTGTTAGTCTATCAATTGTTGTTTGTGGCTATTCTATTTACTTGTGCTTTTTTGAGCTATATTAGCCCACTATCTAGCGTAGTAGGCGTAGGTTTTGGTTTGGTCATCCTTGTCCTCTTGTCCGTGATTATGGTTATCCCTGGCGTGGCCGTTTCAGTGCGACGTTTACACGATCAAGGCCGCTCAGGGGGCCTCGTATTTATTGGATTCATCCCTGTAATAGGGACCATTATTCTGTTGATCCTTATGGCTCTGCCTGGTGAAAGCCAATTAAATCGCTTTGGGCCCCCTACAGGTCAAGTGGTCGTAACAAAACAAATGGCCCGTGAATTAGGTCTTATTGATACTACGCCATCTATGGGACTAACAGCAGGACTATTCTGCGCTATCTTTGTACTCTGGTTCTTGGTAGATAAACTACTTATGACTAGTGCGATGTAGTTTATGATGTATCCTATAATGAAATATAAAGCATAAGTTATTCCCAAAACATATAGACATTCATTTTCAAAATCGTCAACAGTAATGATATAATATTTTCAAGAAGAATTTATTTGTTATTTCTAGAGGAGAGAAGATTATGACTGATTTGTCTATCAAAAATCTTTCGTATGTAGATAATTTTAAACATACGATTATGGGTAATTATGCTAATTTCAAAGGTCGTGCAAGCCGCAGTGAATATTGGCGTTTCTATGGTATCACAATTGTTATTGCTGGTATCTTCAATGTATTGAGTGCTCTTGTAATGGATACTGCGCTAGCAAGTGTTGTAGGTCTTATTTCCATAGTATATAATCTTGCAATTCTATTGCCTTCCATTGGTCTTGCTGCTCGTCGTTTACATGACATTGGTAAAAGTGGTTGGATGCTTTTGATTAGCTTGATTCCATTTGGTATTATCTATGTTATTTATCTACTCGCTCAAAAGGGTGATGAAGGTGATAACCAATATGGATCTCCAATGAGCTATGAAGTAATTACTGCTGAAGAAGCTGCTCGCACTGGTCTTAAAGAAACTCCAACTGACGACATGGATCGTAAATTTATGTACGTGTGCATTGCAATTATTATTCTTGAATTAATTCTCATGAGTGCAATCTAATAATTGTATATACAATAAAGCCTACGTAAGTAGGCTTTTTCTTTTGCTTAATAGGGGATGTAGGTTCTGTTAAATTTAGAAATGAAGTATTTGACAATTTCCCCGTTTGAGTCCTATAATTATCTATTATATGAATATTGCGTTGAAAAAGACGGCATGTCTCAGACGGATTTTGTAGAGATCAAACTCATGGGCTGAAAGGTTTGGAAATCTAGAGATGTGCGGATCACTTTGGAGCAAGCGGCAACGCCGCCGGTGAACACCGTTATATGTCTAAGTGGCTTTCATAGTTTACGTGATGAGTTGCGTCTTATGTGTTACAATCATGTGCTAGCATGGTGTGACAATCGCAGAAATGCGGTGGCGCTAGCTTTCACAAGTAACGAGAGTCAGTAGGGTGGTACCACGGATATGACGTCCGTCCCTTCGGGGACGGGCGATTTTTTTATGTAAAAGGAGCACAGCATGGATTACGGTAAGACGTTACATTTGCCTGAAACAGAATTCCCAATGCGCGGCAATTTGCCTAAGCGCGAACCAGAAATCTTAAAATTCTGGGAAGACAACAAGATTTATCAAAAACGTTTGGAGTTGCGTAAAGATGCAAAGCCATTCATTTTGCATGATGGCCCTCCATATGCGAATGGTAAATTGCACATCGGTCATGCCCTCAACAAAACGTTGAAGGATATCATCATGAAATACAAGACTATGACTGGTCATTATACTCGCTACATTCCTGGTTGGGATACGCACGGTTTGCCAATCGAGCATGCGGTTATCAAAAATACTGGTCTTAATCGTCATGAAATGGCGCCATTGGACTTGCGCAATAAATGTAAGGAATATGCATTGGAGTGTGTAGAAACACAAAAACAAGATTTCATTCGCTTTGGTGTATTAGGCGAATGGGACCGTCCGTATTTGACATTGCGTCCTGAGTTCGAAGTAAAACAACTTGGCATCTTCGGCGAAATGGCAAAACGCGGTCACATCTATAAAGGTCTTAAAACTGTATACTGGTGTACGCACTGCGAAACTGCATTGGCAGAGGCAGAAATCGAATATGCTGAGAAAAAATCCTTCTCCATTTACGTAAAATTCCCTTATGTATCCGAGAAAAAGGTAACATTGCCAGCTGGCGTAGATTCAAAACAAGCATACTCTGTTATTTGGACAACTACTCCTTGGACAATGCCTGCCAACGTAGCAATCTCCGTTAACCCTGATCTTGAATATGGCTGGGTAAAAGTAGGCGAAGAATATTACTTGATGGCTACTGAGCTAGTTGATGCGGCGATGAAAGATATCGGTATCGAAGACTACGAAATCGTAAATCGCTTCTCTGGTGCAGATTTAGAATTGGCTGAATTCAAACATCCATTTGTTGAACGTAATGCTACAGTATTGTGTGGTGACCATGTAACACTTGAAGCAGGTACTGGTTGCGTACATACAGCACCTGCACACGGTGAAGATGACTTTAACATCGTTATGCGTTATAACAAGGAAGGCAAAACTGAACTTCCTATCGTATCTCTTGTTAATGAAACTGGTAACTACACAAAACAAGTAGACGACAACCGTTATGGCGATACTGAATTTCCATTGGCTGGTGTAGAAATCCACGATGCAGAGGTGCCTGTAATCAAAATCTTAGCGCACAACAATGCATTGCTTCACAAATCTAGCTTGCGTCACCAATACGCTCACTGCTGGCGTTGTAAAAATCCTGTAATCTACCGTGCCACAGAACAATGGTTCTCCTCTGTAGATGGGTACCGTCAACAAGCTCTTGATGCAATCGACAATCAAGTGCAATGGATTCCTAAATGGGGTCATGACCGTATCTTCAACATGGTTCGCGATCGTGGTGACTGGGTAATTTCCCGTCAACGTATTTGGGGCGTGCCAATTCCTATTTACTATTGTGAAAGCTGCGGCGAGCACATCATCAACGATGATACTATCAAAGCATTACAAGAAAAAGTAGCCGTAGAAGGCTCCGATGCTTGGTGGGCTCATAGTGCAAAAGAATTGTTACCAGAAGGTTTCAAATGTCCTCATTGCGGTCATGATGAGTTCAAAAAAGAAACAGACATCATGGACGTATGGTTCGACTCTGGTTCCTCTTGGGCTGGCGTACTCGAAGTTAATGATCTTGATGTACCATGTGCTATGTACCTTGAAGGTTCCGACCAACATCGCGGCTGGTTCAACTCTTCCTTGTTAACTGCAGTGGCAACAACAGGTAAGGCACCTTACAATTCCGTATTGACTCACGGCTTCGTCGTGGACGGCGAAGGTCGCAAAATGTCTAAATCTGTAGGTAATACAGTAGCACCTAGTGATATCATCGATGTATACGGCGCTGATGTTATGCGTTTGTGGGTATCCTCTGCAGATTACCAAGCAGACGTACGTTTGTCTAAAGACATCGTAAAACAATTATCCGAAGTATATCGTAAGATCCGTAATACATTCCGCTTCTTGCTCGGCAACTTGGATGACTTCAATCCAAATACTGATAAAGTGGCTTACGCAGATATGTCCGAATTCGATAAATGGGCATTGTTGCGCTTAGAAGAAGTGCGTCAAAAGGTTACTGATGCGTACGAAAATTATGAATTTCACATGTTATACCATGCAATTCATAACTTCTGTACCGTGGACTTGAGCTCCATCTATCTTGATGTAATGAAAGATACTATGTATGCTGAAAGCAAAAACAACGTAGCTCGTCGTTCCGCTCAAACGGCTATGTATGAAATCTTGAAAACATTGGTAGCTATGGTATCTCCAGTGCTTTCCTTTACAGCAGAAGAAGTTTGGAAATACATGCCTAAAGAAGAGGGTATGCGCGAATCCGTTATGCTTCAAGATTGGCCACAAGGTCATCCTGAACACTTCAACCAAGAATTGGCTGACAAATGGAACCAATTGTTAGACTTGCGTACATCCGTACAAAAAGCTTTGGAACTTGCGCGTCAAGACAAAACAATTGGTCACCCATTGGATGCATCCGTTACGGTATACGCTGAAGGCGCTGCATTTGATGCATTGAATGCTCTTGGTGAAGAAGGCTTGGCTAAACTCGTTATCGTATCCGAAGCTCACATCGTGAACGGCGCTGCACCGGCAGAGGCTGTAAAAGACGAAGAAACAGGCGTAGCAACAGTTGTTGTTGCATCTAATCTCGAAAAATGTGAACGCTGCTGGATCCACCGTGATACAGTAGGTCAAGATAGCGAACATCCTACACTTTGTGCGCGCTGTGCCAGCGTTGTAAAAACACTATAATAAAAAAAGACCATCCTGTTGAACTTCACTTCCCAAAATTGTGTCCAATTTTGGGGGAGCAGCTCACTGGGGATGGTCTTTTATGTTTGTAAATCCTTTGGCACTGTTAATTGTTTCCAATTATCTAGTTCAGGAATTTCCAAGGTATTTATCGTTTTTTGAATCCAATAGTTTAAGGATACTTCGTTCCCCACATATTGTTCGAATAAGTAGGTCTTACCAGGCGTGTCTTGTGGGTTTCCATCGTCATCGATGGTATGACGGGCAGATTCTTTTAGATAGAGCTGCACTCTAAATGGAGTCGACTGATTGCCTTTAAAAATAAAATAGGATGGGCCCACAAAGTCATGGGTGCGAATATTAATTTGTTCGTATTTTTTCTCTTTCAATCCTTGCAAGGCAGTCTGAATCATAGCATTCGCATCGTCGTATTCCTCTAACAAGAATGGCTGTTGATCAACATCGAGCACGTAGTGCCAAGTCGGCTTTTCTTCATTCTTTTCGATAGACCAGTTCTCTTCGAGGCTAGGCAACTGACGATTATGGTAAAGCTCTTTTAATAGACTTAAGGTATTTTCTTTGTTGTATACGGCCTTATAAACGATTTCATGTCCTTCTGTTGGATCATAACCGTGCAGTCTTACTTGATAATTATTTCGTAGCATCCGCGTTACATCGAGCTTGAAGATATTGCGCAATGCATCTGGAACGGATAGGAAACGATTGTAAAAGCTGAGCTTCATTTCTTCTTGTGACTCTAAGGCTGTTTCAATGGTTTGCCAGTCATACAAAGTTGTATCCCACAGGAAGTCGTCCATAGTCACAGATAAACGGGCCGCATCTTGAGGCCAGGTGGCAGGTGCAGGGCGCACCGTAGTGGTGGATTCGGCAACGCCTTCTTTGTATTGCCAGTGACCATCAACCTCTTCAAAGGCAGTTAATCGTTCTTCTGCTTCGTCATCGATGGGAATATCCTTTAGCTCCGGATCTAAATTGGCTTTGTGAGACAAGATATATTGATGGGATTGCTCGTAATAGGATACGGCTTGATCTAAATCTGGTTTGCCTGTTACATAGCCTTTTTCGTAGGCATAGCCTAAGGCAACACGTGTTAAAGCGCGCGTAATATCGTAGAAAAGAACGCGATCTTCTTCTTCGAAGGCACGTTGCTCTTCATCTAAGACACGCAGTAACGATTGTACACCGAAGCGAATGTTTTTCATCACCCCTAAACCGTGGATTCGCATGTAACCGATATAGGGCAAGGCGAACATAAATCGATCTTTTGTAGCCGCCATATGTGTTAAGTCTGCTATGAGACCCCAGTCGAGAGGCAGGTGGCCTATGTGAAAGATATATCCAAAGGCCGCCTGTAAGGCGGTGTAGCCCGCATCACTAAACTCTTTCGTTGCAGCGCGGCGGTAGAGACCTATGGCTTTTACCGGATCGTAGGGGATAGTACAACGTAAATTTTTGGCATCATAGAAATGATAGTAATAATCCGCTAATTCTGCGATGCTTTCAGATTGACCTAAGGCGGCACCTTTAGTGAACCACGTGAAAGCATCCTCGAATTTACCGTTTTCATGGCAGTCGAGGCCTGTATATAGCATCATGGCCGGGTTGCCAAGCTTGGCCGCAGTCTTGGCGACGCGGCGCGCATTGGAAAAGTCGGCTTCGTCGATATAGATATTGCGCAAGTTTCCTTGGAACATGGCAAGACTGTTGTCGAGAGCCTTATTAAACCATTCTTTCGCCAGGTTAGATGCATTTTTTTGCAATTTTTCGTCTGGCACGGTGCCTTGTAAGGCGGCGATACGATCCTGTACAGAGTTTGCTGTAAGGCTTCTTTGAATGCGTTTAGTCCAGCTCATGGGCGGTGGTGTTAGCATAGCTTCAGCGGAGTCGATGCGATTATCATCGCGCCAGAAAAAGACATTGCCTATAACATATTGGCAATAGGCATCGCCTCGATTCGCATGGTCATAGACAATGCGGAAAGCATCATCGAAGGAGATTTGCATATCCTTCTCGACGGTAGGTGTGATGGATCCTTTGATACGCAAGGCTTGTAATGTACCGATAGGGCTACAACGGCGAATGCTATCGTGTAAGCACTGATAGGTACGCATATTGTCTTCTGGAAAATTAGACTCCTCCCAGGTAAAGCGAGGCCCTGCATAGACCCGTGCCAAGAGTGCATATGCATCACCTAACTCTCGGGTCTCTGGATCGTTGGCTATTTTGAGAGCATCTTCTTTAGTATCTATATCACTTTCAAGAAGGGTGGTCATATCGTTTCGCAAGGCACGATGATCAGTTTGTACTGTCCCTTGCTGATTATTGACGATGAGTTCTAACTGACGTAAGCCTTCTTGAGCCATTTTTTGATTATAGGATGTAAAAATCATGTGGAAGACCTTTTGCAGGCGTTCCGTAAAATACTGTGCCATTAGGCCTCCTTTTATACTATAAAATACATATTTATTATATAACGAACGCTAGGTACCGTAAAAGAGGCAATGCTAGTATAACTGTATGTCTTCTATTGATATCATATTTTGATATCGTTTAACTATTCTCACAATATACTAGTTTATTTCTAATATGCCCGTATGTAATACAATTTAATACGGAAGCTTTAGTATGTGTTGTATTAAAGCGCAAAAAATCCCCTCTAAAGAAGATCTGTTGTCACAAATTTTATGTGATGTCTGAAATCTTTCAGAGGGGTTATTATGTATCCTAGTTCGTAGGAATACATATTATTTTTTGTTGTAATCGCCAAACCATTTGTTGTAGATTTTTTGGTAAGTGCCGTCTTCTTTAAGTTCTTTAAGAGCTTTATTAACAGCTTCTTGAAGAGCTTTGTTGCCTTTTTTTACACCAAGCACTGTGCCAGGGGATTGTGTAGGTTCGCCTACGAGTTTAAGGTCTTGGTCAGCACCTTGTTTGAGGTAGTACATAGCTACAGCGTTATCGATGATAGCGCCATCAATTGTACCGGCTTTCAATTCCATGAAGATATTAGCGTTGGAATCGATTTGTTTTACAGTTGTATTAGGAATTTTTTGAGCCATTTCAACAGGGATTGTACCGATTTGAACACCTACAGTTTTACCTGCTAACTCGTCCATGTTGTGGATGGTAGTGTTGTCTTTACGCACAACTGTGATGAAACCGCCTTGATCAAAGTACACATCGGAGAAGTCCAATACTTTTTCACGTTCTGGAGTAGCGTTGATGCCTGCAGCGATCATATCGATATCGCCAGATTGAACAGCTGGAATCAAAGCGTCGAAGCCCATGGATTTGAATTCCATTTTTAGGCCGATTTTTTTAGAAATTGCTTCGGACAAATCAACGTCGAAGCCAACATATTTGTCGCCTTCAGTGAATTCGAACGGTGGGAATGTAGTTTCAGAACCTACACGCAATACGCCTTCTTGTTGTGTCATTTTAGGTTTGTCGTTGCCACAACCAGCCAATAAACCCATTGCTGCTACCGCTACGAGGGCGATGGCTGTCAATTTTTTGAACTTAAACATAGTATCCTCCTCAAACATCCATATACATGGTTTATACATTTCTGTTTATATTGTACGGAATTTTACACCAATAGGCAATAACATTGTATAATTAAGAGTACATGAGTTTCATATTTAAAAATGGATTTCATTTAATATTGTTTAAATCCATCGATTTGCACACATTTTTGATTATATCTATTGGAGGCGCTATGAACCTTATGCATACATTTTCCGATCTTTGTAAAAGCTTCGCACCAGATGCTTTTGCGGTGAATTATACATTAGCTAAAAACCCTGAGATTTCCAGTCAAGAATTCGAGTCCGTCAAAACCATTGGTGCTGTTCTCGAAAAATATGGTATGGACGTAACCTATGAATTCTGTGATTTACCGACTGCCTTCAAGGCCTCTGTTGTGAAAGTAGATAACCCTCAAGGTCGTTTAGCGATACTTTGTGAATATGATGCACTGCCAGAGGTAGGCCATGCATGCGGTCATTCCGCCAGTGGTTCTATGAGCGTGTTGGCTGCATTGACACTACATAAAATGCAAGAAGAGGGCGTAGCTTTCAACATGGACATCGATATTATCGGCACACCAGACGAAGAAGCGATGGGGTGCAAGGTGGATATGTGCAATGCAGGGGTGTTTAAAGAATACGATTTTGCCATCATGGTGCATCTCGACGGCGAGGAAACACGGCCTAATTCACAATTTTTGGCACTCGATTGCTTCCGCGCTAAGTATCATGGTAAGCCCGCCCATGCAGCCGGCGAGCCTTGGAATGGCAACAATGCGGTAAATGGTGTGCAACTCGCTATCCATGCTATGGATATGATGCGCCAACAAGTGCGCCCTGAAACGCGCATCGGCACGTGGATCATTGCTGGAGGTACCGCATCCAATGTAATTCCTGCCTTCGGTGAATTAGAGGTCACCGTGCGGCATACGGAGCGTGAGTACTTGAATGGTTTATCTGAGCAAATCAAAAAAATCTTTGAAGGGGCTGCCCTTTGTACAGGTACAACTGTGGATGTAGAGTTTTATGGCAATCCGTATGATGATATGAACCAAAACCACCGTGGCACGGCGCTTATCGAAGAGGTAATGACTGACATGGGCCTCGATTTTGAACCTGGTCCGGCAGCCCTCGGAGGTAGTTCAGATATTGGCAATGTAAGCTATCAATGTGCAGCACTCCATCCTAAATTGCGTCTCGCTGGCGAGCCAAAGGTGTGCCATTCTAAAGAATTTGCCGCTACCATGTTAGAGCCTACCATTGAACAAACTATCATTGATGGGGCTACTATTATAGGAGGTTCCTTATTGCGATTAGTTGAGGACCCAACAGTCTTAGAAGACATCGTAGCCGAATTTAACGCGTCCATAGTGTAATGCTTGAGCTTATTGATTTGTTAGATACCATAAGGGAGGCAGTATGACCTCAAAAGAAACATTAACTATAAAAAATTATATAGGTCTAGTTGGAGATAAGCGCATTCGATTCATCGCATCCGATGTAGACGGCACCTTGGTAAACGATGCGAAAGCAATTTCTGAGGATGCCATTGAGGCGATTCGTGCAGCTCGTGAAAGCGGCATTCGCGTAGCCATTGCTTCTGGCCGTGCTTGGAATGAGATGAATGATGTCATCGAAAAACTGCCTTGCTTGCGCTATTTCATGTGCACTAATGGCGCTTACGTGATGGATAAGGATGAAAACCGTAGTCTATTCCACGTAAATTTTGATAAAGAACAAGCATTACATTTGTTACGCAAACTATTAACCTATGGCGTATATGTAGAGGCCTATGTGAAAGACCAAATCTTTGGCATGTATCCGCCATCTAGATGTATTACACCTGAACGCTTAGGGGCTTGCGCTTGTGAACGAAGTGGCAGTAATAAAAAGACGATACATGGCATCATGGATAATCATCTACCTAACATCATGAATAATCATGGGTCTAGTGTTATGGATAATCATCTACCTGAAATAGTAGATCAGCAGGTTTCTGGTGCATTACATACCCATTTGCCAGGGGCAACTTATGCTCACTATGCTTTGGCAGAAGGTGATGAAGCAGCCAATGTAAAACTATCTGAATGTGAAATTGAGCAATCCAATTTCTTCTTTAGACCTAATATTCGTCCATTTATATTAGCGACGCGGACCATGGTATGTGATTTGTTAGCTCATATGGAAGCCTTAGACGAAGGACCTGAGAAAATTCAAATCTTCTACGGTGACGAGCCGATGCGTCAGCGCATCTTGCAAGACTTACGAGATGAATATCAAGGTCTGTCCCACGATGGCACAGGCCGTGAACGTTTCTATGATGTATTGCTCTCTAGTGAAGGCAATCTAGAATTTGTATTGCCTCATACTACAAAAGGTACTGCTGTAGAAGCCTTAGCAAAACATTGGGGATTAAGTCCTGATGAGGTGATGACACTGGGGGATAGCGAAAATGATCTATCTATGTTACGCTTTGCGGGTGCAGGCGTAGCGATGGGCAATAGCAAGCCGAACATTAAAGAAGTAGCCCGCTACGAAACGACAGATAATAACCATCAAGGCGTGGCAAAGGCAATCTATTCGGCTATTGCATATAATATTGCGCTCAATAGAAAATCTTGATTTTAGTGTTTATAATAACCTAACGTTACATGGCAGATATAGTATTTAATCATTACGTGGATATACTTAATTTTGTTTTTACTGATAGGGAGGTGATGTATAATGGGAAATCTAAAATTTAATATTGATGACACTTGTGTTAAATGTGGTGCTTGTGCAGAGGATTGTCCTGTTCAATGCATCACCGAAGGGAAGACTCGATTTAACATCGGAAAAGGCTGTATCGGTTGTGGCGATTGTTATTCGATATGTCCTGTAGGGGCTGTAAAAATGTATAAACGAAAGGATGTTAAGGAGCTTAAAGAGTAATATAACAGCAAACTAAGCTGTACGTTAAAACTGTATTTCAGCCTTTTAAACTGAATGTTAGGATTTTAACTCTGCATCTTAATATCTTGAATTTGTATTCTAATCTTAAAATCGTATTCTAGTATCTCAGATTTGAATTTAAGTACATATTTATAGCTATATAAATAAAAATCCGAACATTGGATTCCTATTTATAATCTATATACGGAATATATGGAGTCGTTATACTTCCTATGGTATAATAAAATGTAATGAAAAATTAGCGTTTGGCTCGGAAAAACGCGTCCCAGTACAGAAACGTATGGGCATAAAAAAATAGTGAATATACTTTCACAAATAGATGCATATGGAGGAAGGCATGGAAAACAAGGAATTTGTAATTGTTGTTGACTTTGGTGGTCAATATAATCAATTGATCGCGCGCCGTGTTCGTGAAAATCACGTATACTGCGAAGTATATCCATACAACAAAGCGCTGGATAAAATTAAGGAATTAAAACCGCAAGGTATCATCTTTACAGGCGGTCCTAACAGCGTGTATGAAGAAAACTCTCCAAAAATTGAGAAAGAGATTTTTGAACTTGGTATTCCTATTCTTGGCATGTGCTATGGTATGCAATTTATGGCGCATACATTGGGTGGCGAAGTTAAATCTGCGGATAACCGTGAATTCGGTAAAACACCTACTAAAGTGGACACTACATCGCCATTGTTCAAAGGCTTGGAAGAAGACCAAGTTGTTTGGATGTCCCACGTTGACTATGTAGCAAAGGTTCCTGAAGGCTTTGAAATCGTAGCACATACTAAGGATTGCCCTGTTGCATCCATGCAAAATACAGAACGTAAACTATATGCTATGCAATACCATGCAGAAGTGTTGCATACTGAACATGGCAAGGAAATGCTTCACAACTTCTTGTACGAAGTATGTGGCTTCACAGGCACATGGACAATGGCAAACTATGCAAAATCTGCTATTGAAGACATCCGTAAAACCGTTGGTGACGGCAAAGTATTGTTAGCATTGTCTGGTGGTGTAGATAGTTCTGTTGCGGCAGCTCTTATCTCTAAAGCTGTGGGCGACCAATTGACTTGTATCTTTGTTGACCATGGTTTAATGCGTAAAAATGAAGGCGACGAAGTAGAAGCAGCTTTCAAAGATTCCGGCATGCATTTCATCCGCGTCGATGCAGAAAAACGTTTCTTAGATAAATTGGCTGGTCTTGAAGATCCAGAAGCTAAACGTAAAGCTATCGGTGAAGAATTCATCCGCGTATTTGAAGACGAAGGCCGTAAAATCGGCTCCGTTGATTTCTTAGCGCAAGGTACAATCTACCCTGACGTTATCGAGTCTGGTACTGGTGAGGCGGAAGTTATCAAATCTCACCACAACGTTGGTGGTTTGCCTGCAGTGGTAGACTTCAAAGGTCTTATCGAACCGTTGCGCAATCTCTTCAAAGACGAAGTGCGTGAACTTGGTTCTGAATTAGGCTTGGCTGACTACCTCGTATGGCGTCAACCATTCCCTGGTCCTGGTCTTGCTATCCGCGTAATGGGTGAAATAACTAAAGACAAACTCGACATCTTGCGTGATGCGGACTACATCTTCCGTGACGAAATTGCAAAAGCTGGCCTTGATCGCAGCATCAACCAATACTTTGCAGTATTAACATCTACACGTACCGTAGGCGTTATGGGTGATTTCCGTACATACGACTACACATTGGCATTGCGTGGCGTAACAACAACAGACTTCATGACTGCTGACTGGGCACGCATCCCTTACGACGTATTGGACACCATCTCTCGCCGTATCGTAAACGAAGTACAACACATCAACCGTATCGTGTACGATATTACATCTAAACCACCTGCTACAATTGAGTGGGAATAATAAGAAATATTGATTTTAAATTCATTAACTAAACTTTTGAGTAATAATTACTTTAACTGAAAGGTAATAGAATAGGTTTGAAAGGGAGAGTTTTGGATTTAAAGAGTGCATAAAAGCCTCCCATCATTTTGGTGGGAGGCTTTTGTATAATTCTATATTCATAGCAAAAAAAGTTTAGTAAAATCTGTATGCTATAAAGTTATTTTAGTGTATTTTTAGGTATATAGAGGGGTCTAGATAAAATGAGATATGTTGCATTCTTGGATATATTGGGTTTTAAGTCTAAATTAAAAAGTTGTGAACATGGTGAGGCTGTACACTTTATCAAAATGTTTGCGGCTACTGTATATAGTGAGTTTAAAAATTTAGAAAATTCCAGTAATATTAAGGGCTATATAGTTAGTGATTCACTTATTTTATATTCAGCCGACGCTAAAAGAGAATCTTTAATAGTATTAATGAATTTGATTAAAGATATCTGTAAAGCTTTATTTAGAAATGATGATATTTTGATTCGTGGCGGAATAACACGAGGAGATTTTGATAAAGTCCCAGCAAGTCCAATTGAGGAATTAGAAAAAGGATTAATTGTTGGTAAAGCTTATGTAGAAGCTTTCAACCTTGAAGGTAAAGCACATGTTATAGGTATTATTGTTTCTAAAAAGGTAAAAGAAGATATTTTAAAGTATAAAATTCAGATGGATCAACTAGTTAAAATTAATGAAAGTATGATGATATCTAGTGAGGATAATTCACAAATAAAAGACTGTTATTTCTTTAATTATTTTGATATAGATTTTCTTCTTGAAAAAGATAACTTAAGTAAATTTATTCGTCTTGCAAGTAAAACTAAGAGGTTACCGCATTATGTTAATACACTAAAGTTAGTTCTTAAGAGTGAGAATAATGATATTAAAATTAAAAATTTTAGATTTAAGTTAAATGATAGCAATATCACAGCAAATTACAGCTTAAATAAGAATGATTTAGACATATTTATTAATAGTGTCTTGGAATGAGATTTAATAAATAAAAAGAAAGCTGAATTAGTGGGGTATATAGAGGAGTAGAGGTATAAGCTAATGTATGATTTATCATCTAGATTTAATACATTTTATAATTCTTATGTAGTTTTATCTAAAGCTGAACAAACTAATTTACATTCAAAGAAGGATTTGAATATTACTAGACTCAAGAACGGCTTGAAAGAATATAATGAAATTCATAAGACTTCGTATAATATAGTAGAAATCTATGTGCAGGGGAGTATGGCAATGTCTACTATTGTACAAAATCAAAATGATGACTATGATATTGATATTGCTATTGTTTTTGATAAGAAAACTCTTGGGGATAAAGGTGCACAAGCTACAAGAAATATGGTTGCGGCTGCTCTTGAAAGACAGACGAAGCAATTTAATACAGCACCAGAGGTAAAAACAAGTTGTGTACGAATAAAATATGCTGATGGTTATCATATAGACTTTGCTGTTTATAGATGTGAATTTGATAGTCTTAATGATTGTTATATTTATGAGCATGCTGGTTCTGATTGGTCTAAGCGAGAACTTCGCGGGCTAAATGAATGGTTTAAAACAAAAAATGATAAGTCAGGAGATAAGTTAAGGAAAGTAATACGTTTGTCTAAGATGTTTTGTAAGTCAAGAAGCTTTTGGAAAAATATGCCTAGCGGTCTTTTGCAAACGGTTTTATGTGATGAAAACTTGATAGATTCTTATGAACGTATTGATGAATTGTTTTATTATACAATGAAAAGTATTGTTAGTAGACTTGAGATAAATCAAGAGGTTTATGCACCTATAGATAATCAGCGAAATTTGACGCCTAGAAATAGTGATCGCCAACAATTGATTAATTGGAAAAACCGCTTAAAAAGTAAAATTGAAGATCTCAGTATTTTATTCAAATCTGATTGTTCAAGAGCAGATGCGGTTCAAGCTTGGTATGGTTTTTTTAATCACGATTATTGGTGCGAAGAAGCATCAATTTGTGAGGCAAAAGGTATAACATCAGTTTCTTCTTTTACAGACACGGAAGAATATATTGAAGATTTATATAATGTGAATTTATTATATGAATGCAAAGTATCGTGTATGGTTAGTGGTGATGGATGGAGAACTAAGCCAATAATTGAGTTCCTATCGGTATTAAGGGGCTATTTGCCACATAACCTTAAAATTTCTTGTAAATTAGAGTATACTAGTTGTCCATTACCATATAAAGTTTTATGGAAAGTTAAAAATGTAGGACCTATGGCTGAAAGACGAAATCAGATAAGAGGACAAATTATAGAAAAGGGTTCGACTATAGTTGAGCATAGCAATTTTTATGGTAATCATTATATTGAATGTTATATCGTAAAAGATAATGTCTGTGTTGCTAGAAAAAGAATAGAAGTTCCTATTGATAAAGGGTAAGATCATGAAAATAATAAAATTTATTTTTTTATTGCTAGCAGTAATATGTTGTATTATAATAATGTCTTTTTTTGATTCTAAAGTATGCCCAGTAGGAACTAATATTGCGGGGATATTACTAGGGCTAATTTTCCCACAATTTATAAATTCTATTCAGGATTTTCGTGATACGACTAATTGGAAAACATCGCAAAGAAAATTATTACGAGGTAAACTTATAAATGATAATACCTTTATAAGAATATCTTTTGCCTATCTCTATCGTATCAAGTCAGGTAATAAGTATCTATTGGTTAAAAATGAAAGAGGAACTGGAAAGTACCAGCCTGTTGGTGGTGTCTATCAATTTGATGAAGCTGAAAGATTAAACCTACAACGATTATTTCAAATAATAGATGATAATAAAATGCCAATAGATGAATCATCAAGAAATGACTATAGACTCAGAATGGAAAATAAGTATTTACGTAAGTTTATAAAGTACTTTGATAAGGAGAAAAAAAGAGAAAATATTGAAGATTTGAGCCGTGAATTTAGGGAGGAGCTAATAGAAAAAGGAATTGTAAATTGGGAAAAGATTTCTTACCGGTATTGCGGAAGACATATAACAGATTTACAATTTGGAGCGCATTTTCAAACTTATGAAATACTTTTGGCTGATATTGTAGAACTTTTACCTACTGAAAGTCAAAGAAAAGATTTAAAATTATTAGAGGCCAAGTTATCTGATCAATATCGATTTGCTACTGCAGAAGAGATTTCTTCATTTGGTGTAAATACAGCTTTAGGACAGTTTAAAGATGAAATTGCTAATCATACAGTAAAAATTCTAGAAGAAAATCAATGCAAATTAAGTAAAGAGATGAATGACTCAAAAGTATATACTATTAAAATATAAGTAAAACACGATATATTTTAATCACTAAATATCATATTTATTATGAGGCCTAAAATGAGCAATTTAGATTTTACTATTGGTTGTACAGTTACTTTCTTCAGCAAGAAGAGGAGAACTCCACCGAATTTAAATAATGGAATGTATTATCCTCATTTCGTTATAAAAGGTACTGAGGAGTATCTTGGTATCAACTTTATTGATGGTGAAGATGTCATCTTTGATAAGCCAATTCAAGCTAATGCTTTACCAGTATATGAAACCGTAGATTATTCTGCTCTACAAGCAGGTACTGAGTTCCTTATTATGGAAGGTGGCAATGTTGTTGGAGAAGGGATTGTAAAAGAAATCTTTCAACATAAACCATATGGGAGTAAATAACTATGGGCTATAAAAATGTATGTGTAACCTGCCGGATCTCCTTGTCGGAGGGCACAAACTACGAGTTGTTTAACAGAAATAAAACTTGCCCTACATGTAAAGGTAAAATGTACTTTGTGAACGAGAAGTTCAAAGCCCCTAAAAAATCTAATGACAAAGAATGGAAGATTATCGAGTATTTGTTGTTGAGCGGCTATGATTTTCGTAATCCTTATTGTGGACATGAGCAATGTATTTATTTTGAGTTCCCTAAGAACCTGCAAGAGGCAGAAGAGTTTATCCGTGAAATGAGGAATTTAGACTAAGTCAGGAGGTTTCGTATGGCACCACAAATTATCGATTTTTCGTTCTGGAATGAAATGTGGAAACAAAGTTATTATGATCGTGAGAAAGGGATTCGGGCGAATCCATTATTAGAGTATTGGGACAAGCGGGCCAATGACTTTTCTCTCATGCGTAAAAGCAATGATTACGACTTTGGTCGCAAAGTGTATGCTGCATTGAGTGGTGTGTTGACTGCTGATTCTAATATGCTAGATATAGGGGCCGGCCCAGGTTCATTTACGATTCCCTTTGCTCAACATATTAAATCTGTCACTGCTATTGAACCTTCCAAGGGGATGGTAGAGATATTAAAAGAAAATGCCAAAGAGGCTGGTGTAGATAATTTCGATATTATTGAAGAGTTAATTCAGGACTTACCTCAAGATGACTCTTCTGATTTTCAATTTGACCTTGTAGCTGTATCTCTTGTGCTTTGGATGTTTCCTGATGTGTGGCCTCGACTTTTACAAATGGAACAATATTCTAAAGGCTATTGTGCCATTGTAGCAGGTATTCCTGATTGGAAGAACCCTCGAGAAGCTAGTAAATCTGATGTACAAGAGTTCCAAATCCTCTATAATATGTTGCTTTCACAAGGACGTTCGCCTAATGTAAGTGTTATTGATTATCGATGTGAGCGGACTGTGGAAGATGAAATCGAGTGTCGAAAAATCATATACGAACAGTATTATGGGGATTTAACCGCTGATGCGGAGGAGCAAATTAAGAAGGATATCATAGCAAAGGCTAAGGATAATAAATGTTTGATTTCCTCTCGGGCGGCCATCATCTGGTGGAACCCAAAGGAAATTGTTAGTGCCTAGTTTAATAATTAAGCCAATAGATTATGCTATCTATTGGCTTTTATATTGTATCGAAAAATTGGTATACTGATTTTAAGTTAATCGATTATATATTTTGAAGGTTAATTTGTAAAAACGAGGAAATATGAAAATGACAAAATCTTCTGGCAATCATTCCAAATATTCTCTCCACGATGCAAGGGTACAGAAAATAGAATACGTAGACGATGATTTAATCTTTACATTTGATTATATTTTCTCCTATGAGAATGGTGTTGAACAGACTCATAAGGCTCAAGTTGTGTTTGAGACGTGCGATATAGATTTTTTTGAAATTCTCGTATTTAATAATACAATACTAGATACTTTTACAGGTAAAAGAATTGAGTTACCTCAGTATCAACAGGATTATAGTGAAAGCGAATTTGAGGTCATTACGGAGACCTATAATTGGGGACACGCTGTATTCCAGGGTTGGTTATGGACCGAAGGGAATCCCGTACATTGTATAATGAACATATACTTTAAAGGTGATATGGTATATGTAGTTGAATGAGGCCCGAAATGAGTAATTTAGATTTTACTATTGGCTGTACAGTTATTTTCTTTAGCAAGAAGAGGAGAACTCCACCGAATTTAAATAATGGAATGTACTATCCTCATTTTGTTATAAAAGGTACTGAGGAATATCTTGGTATCAATTTTATTGATGGTGAAGATGTCATCTTTGATAAACAAATAGGAGCTAATGCGTTGCCAGTTTATGAAACTGTAGATTATTCTGCTCTACAAGCAGGTACTGAGTTCTTTATCATGGAAGGCGGAAATATTGTTGGTGAAGGGATTGTAAAAGAAATCTTTCAACATAAACCATATGGGAGTAAATAACTATGGGCTATAAAAATGTATGTGTAAACTGCCGAATCTCTTTGTCGGAGGACACAAACTACGAACTGTTTAATACGAATAAAACCTGTCCCACATGTAAAGGCAAGATGTACTTTGTAAACGAAAAGTTTAAAGCCCCTAAAAAATCTAATGATAAAGAATGGAAACTTATCGAGTATTTGTTGTTGAGTGGTTATGATTTCCGTAATCCTTATTGTGGACATGAGCAATGTATTTATTTTGAGTTCCCTAAGAACCTGCAAGAGGCAGAGGCGTTTATTCGTGAGATGCGAAAGTTAAAGTAATCACTATTATTGGAGTTTATATGATTAAAATAATTGATGGCAAACCGTATTTAGATCAAGTAAAAGAGCTAATTCAAGAATATACACAGTGGCTTGGTCGCGATTTGTCCTTTCAGAATTTAGATAAGGAATTAGCAGATATTGCTGAGAAATATACGGCGCTAAATGGTGAATTATTGGTTGCTATCGATGATAATGATGTGGTGCTCGGCATGGTGGCGTATTATCAGCATAGCGATACCCGTTGTGAAATGAAACGTTTATATGTGCGTCCTGAGGGGCGTGGTCATGCTCTCGGTGATCGTCTGATTGTAAGTATCGTGGACCATGCTAAGGCCTCTGGATATAAAGAAATGGTGCTTGATACAATAGAACCGTTGCAGGCAGCGATCCATTTGTATAAGAAGCATGGCTTTGTTGAATGCGAGCCGTATTATCATAACCCTATGGACGATGTTATCTATATGAGCAAGGAACTCGATTGATAGCGCTATCTTGGGATTCATTGGAGGAGCTTTTATGGCGATTATATATACCGAAGAAAAGAGTTTTACCCCCCAACAAGCCGCAGATTTATTCTTATCCGTCCGTTGGGTGGTAGGTAAATATCCTGATCGATTACACAAGGCGCTCATGAATTCCTCTCGTGTGATTTCTGCTTGGGATGGAGGTCGTTTAATAGGTCTTATTCGTGTCATGGATGATAGCGAACTTGTGTGCTTCATCAATTATGTGCTAGTTCATCCTGATTATCATGGCCAAGGTATTGCAGGGCACTTGCTAGAAATGGTGAAAGACGCTTACAAATCATATTTGTACATCAATGTTATGATTGGTGAAAGCAAGAATGCTTCATTCTATGAGAAGCATGGTTTTAAAGTAAAGGAAAATTCCTTACCGATGCAATATCGCAATGTACCTAAATATACGAAAAAGTAAATAGAGACAAAGGCTACACAAGATCAAGGTGCCGATTTAATGATATAGTTTATAAATTAAATGGGGACATTACTAATCAATGTGTAGCCTTTGTTGTTTAAACATTATATACTTAAATGAGTAAATTAATACATTGTGTGTCTATTGTATAGAGTGGGAGGTATTATAAGTATGTTTTCCTGGTTAAAAAATCTTTTTTCTTCTAATAAAGAATCTCTTGATTCTCATACGAGAGTAGATACTACAAAGTCTGTCGAGCTAAATTCTGATTTATCGGATGATGAACTGGATCCTTGTACAATTGGGTGGGATGCGATTACTGCAGAATGTGAACGTGTATATCCTGGTCAAACTGATCCTATGCATTTTGGAACATTGATTAGCTGGCGGCTTGGTGGTGATAGCCCTCTTGATGGTATCAGCGTGTATGATGATGGAGATAATTGGCACTTTGTAACATATGGTTTGTCCGAGTTGTATGAAAAGGATAGCGAAGATCCTACAATCAGTGGTTACGGCATGGAGTTTACTTATCGCTTAGATAAAGCAAGTGCCAACGATGATGAGATCAGAAGTGTTTGTGGTGTATTACAACAAATTGCAAAATTTACTTTTACTGCTGGAGAAATTTTTAAACCTTATGAATATCTTTATAGTGGGCAAACAGAGGGCATAGACTCAAATAATAGTTCCAATATTGTTGGCTTTATTACTATTCCTGATGCTAAATTGCAAACTCTTGATACTCCTAATGGCAAATTAGAATTTGTAGAATTTATCGGTGTGACTAACGAAGAATTACTTGCTGTAAAAGACAAGAAGATGACAGTACAAGAATTATATGAGTTGTTGGGGACTGATGTAACATCTTATAATAGAAATCCGGTTCTTGAGTATAATGGTGCTGAGTAATAACTATTAGTAATATTAAAGAAATAAATTGATAAAGCAGTATCAGAATGTCCCGAAATATACGAGTAAATAATAGAGAGATAAAGAAAGATATATAAGGTCATGAAGATATTAATACGAAAAGCAACAACGGATGATTTAGACATAGTAACTCATATTGAAGCAACTTGTTTTCCTCCGGCAGAGGCGGCGCCTCGTGAGGCTTTTAAGGAACGATTAGACCATTATGCAGGTCAGTTTTTAATTGCCTTTGACAGCGATACACCTATTGGTTTTATCGATGGATTTGTAACAAATGATGAAATCTTAACGGATGAGATGTTTGCCGATGCTTTGCTACATAATCCTAAGGGTGCTTGGCAGATGATTTTTGGTCTAAATACATTGCCAGAATACCGCAATCGAGGAGTGGGTGGTCAGTTAATAGAGGCTTTCATAAAATTGGCCAGAGAGGAAAACCGAAAGGGCGTAATTCTAACCTGTAAGGAAGAAAAGATACCTTATTATGCCAAGTTTGGTTTTGTAAATGAAGGGGCGTCAACGTCGGATCATGGCGGTGCCAAATGGTATCAAATGCGCCTTGAATTGTAGCGGAAAAGTTATTAATTGATAAAAATAAATTATAGAACTTGAAGGGCTATTCTACAGATTGTCCTAATGAGAAGCTAAAACTCCGCTTAGTGGTTGAGTTTTAGCTTCTCTTTTGCTAAAAAGTGTAGATTTTACAAGGATAGCCGTACCCCTATACGTTTATTGACACTATATATCCCTCATGCTACGATGAGGAAAATCACATATGATTGGGTTAGGTGTCTATTGACTTAATAGAGAATTTGGTACAAGCCAAAGCGGTCACGCCACTGTAACAGCGAGGTACTTTGCATAGAGGGTAAAATGCTCTCGGTCACTGAAGTTTTTGGGAAGGCGCAAAGTAACGTTAAACTGGAGCCAGGAGAACTGCCTAATTAACAATTGCCAATTGACCTGCGAGAGACAGGGATGGGGATTGATATAGATGGATTTATACTAGCTATGCATAGTTGAAAGCTCATACTATATGCTAGCTTATTAGGCGTGGTAGTTAGTCTAACTGAGATGACAGCCCGTTTCCTCTTCGTGGGGAAACGGGCTTTTTATGTACACTTATGGTGATAGTTTTAGTTGAGAGAAGAGGGATACTTATGTTCAAACAGAAGAAGTTTATGACTTATTTAGCCATGGTTTTCCTCCTAATTGTTAGTATGCTCATCGCTGCATGTGGAGGTCCTAGTGAGACAAAGAAAGATACGGCGCAAAATAACAAGCCAATCGAAATCACAGACGTAACAGGGCGTACGGTAACGCTCAAAAAGCCAGCAGAGAGAATTGTTTTACAATGGAGTGGTGCCGGTGGTCCATTCTTTACGATTTCTGCACTTATGGGCAAGGATACGCCGAAGGTTATTGCCGGCATGGATACATCCTTACAGGATTACAGAGCGGATATGTGGAAGCACTTTACTGCTGAAATGCCCGAGTTAGCTAAGATTCCAGTAGTTGGTACTATCGGTGATAAAACATTTAACGTGGAGCAAGTTATTTCCTTGAACCCAGATGTTATTTTCATTCCTGTTGATTTGAAAGAACAATATGAGTCCGATGTTAAGCTAAAATTAGATGCAGCAGGTGTACAAACGATTTACATTGACTACCATGCTGAAAAACTTGAAAGTCATCAAAAATCCATCGAAGCCATCGGCAAGGCTTTAGGTAAAGAAGAACGAGCTGCAGAAATTAGCAAGTTCTATACGGATCGCGTGACAAGAGTTCTCGACCGTGTTAGTAAAATTAATAAACCAAAACCAACAGTTTACCTTGAAGTTGGTATGAATGGTCCGGAAGAATTTGGTAATTCTTTTAGTAGCAATTACTCTTGGGGGGCATTAGCTACTATGGCTGGTGCTGATGTCATCACCAAGGATGTTATTAAGAAAACGTCTCCTATTAATCCAGAGTTTATACTTGAAAAAAATCCAGATATCATCATGATCATGGGTTCTTACTGGCCTAAGAAACCAACCTCTATGCGTTTAGGTTTTGAAGCAACCGAAGCTTCATCTCAAGAGTTGTTGAAAGCTTTCACAACAGAACGTCAAGGTTGGAGTGATTTGAAAGCTGTTGAAAATAAACAAGTTTATTCCGCGCATCATGGTCTTCCACGCGAAGTATTTGATGCGGCTGTATTCGAATATTTAGCAAAAACATTCTATCCTGAAGAGTTTAAGGATGTAGACCCAGAAGCTACACTTAAAGAGTTCTATGACAAATTCTTGCCATATTCTTACAGTGGTATCTGGTTTATGCATATGAACTAGGCTTTTGTGTTGTGTTGATAGGGGTTGATTGACCAAGGTTTTGAAAGTTATTTTCTGATGTTATCATTTGAAATCATTGTGTTTTAGATATGAGGTGCTTTTATGGTTAAGAAAAAGAAATGTATGGCCTATCTTGCCACCGTGCTCCTACTGATTGTGAGTATGATTATGAGCGCTTGTGGTGGTCCAGCAGATACGAAAAAGGATGCTGCTCAATCTGGTAAACAAATTGAGATTACAGACGTAACAGGTCAAAAGGTGACATTGAAAAAACCGGCTGAACGCGTAGTAGTACAATTGAGTGCTTCCGGTGGTGCGTTCTTGACTATGGCTGCATTGCAAGGTAAAGATGTAGCTAAGACTATTGTTGGTATGGACCCATATTTGAGCAAATTGCGTACCGATATGTGGGATCGCTATAAAGCGGATGTTCCAGAATTGGAAAAAATTCCTCTCATCGGGAACGTAAATGATAAAACATTTGACGTTGAAAAGGTTATCTCTTTGAATCCAGATGTTATCTTCATGCCATTGTTCTTTAAAGAGCAATACGAAGCTGATTACAAACCTAAAATCGATGCAGCTGGTATTCCTACTATCTATATCGATTACCATGCTGAAAAGCTTGAGAATCACCAAAAATCTATCGAAGCTATCGGTAAAGCTTTGGGGAAAGAAGAACGGGCTGCAGAAGTTAGTAAGTTCTATACAGATCACTTAACAAAAGTCATGGATCGCATTAGCAAAATCAATAAACCAAAACCAACTGTTTACATTGAAACAGGTAATGAAGGTCCAGAAGGTTTAGGCTTTGCGTATAGTGATAAAGTAGCTTGGGGCGCCTTGGCAACTCAAGTTGGTGGTGATCTTATTACGAAAGATGTAGTAAAATCTGCTGGTCCTGTTAATCCAGAGTTTATCCTTGAAAGAAACCCTGATATTATTATGATTATTGGCTCTTACTGGCCTAAGAAACCGACTTCTATGCGTTTAGGTTTTGATACAAATGAAGCAAAATCTCAAGAGTTATTGAAAGCTTTCACCACAGAACGTCAAGGCTGGCCTGAATTGAAAGCCGTTCAATCTAAAAATGTTTTCTCTACTCACCATGGTTTACCTCGTGAAGTATATGACGTTGCAGTATTCGAATACTTAGCTAAAACATTCTATCCTGAGGAATTCAAGGATGTAGATCCTGAAGGCACACTTAAGGAATTCTATGATAAATTCCTTCCATTCTCTTACGGTGGCGTTTGGTTTATGCATTTGAACTAAAAAGGAGTTTTTCGTAGTGACAGAAACTAACAATCAGTACGATTATAAGAAACAGAGCTATAAAAAGCTCATGTTTATTATCATTGGTCTGATCATTTGTGCGGTAAGTTTTGTTACCGATATTATTGTGGGCCCTGCATCACTCACCTTGAGTGATGTATGGCTCGCATTAACAGACCCAGCAGAGGTTTCCAAAAACGCATATGTTATCATTTGGTCGATTCGTCTTCCGACGGCCATTATGGCATTGCTCGTAGGTGCTTCCTTGGGCATTGCTGGTGCTGGCATGCAGACTATCCTTGATAACCCGTTATCTAGCCCGTATACACTTGGTATATCCGCAGGGGCTGGCTTCGGTGCATCTCTTATGGTTGTTGTAGGCGCTAGTGCATTAGAGTTTTTAGGTGTCTTTATGGTTCCATTTGGCGCCTTTGTATTTGCTAGTTTGACGAGTTTCTTTATCTATTCCATCAATAAGATTAAGAATTTTTCCTCTGAAACGATGATTCTCGCTGGTATCGGCATGATGTTCTTGTTCCAAGCGCTTCAATCCTTGATGCAATATATGGCATCTCCTGAGGCCCTTCAAAACATCGTGTTCTGGACTATGGGGAGTTTAGCTAAGGCAAATTGGGTGAACATCTCTATTGTTCTTATCGTGCTAGCAATTATGCTTCCGCTTATGATGCGTGAATCTTGGCGTTTAACAGCATTAAAATTAGGCGATGAAAAGGCTTCTGGTCTTGGTGTTAATGTTGAAAGTTTACGGGTAAAAGTGTTTGCTTTCATCTCCATCATTACAGCCGTTGCTGTTTCTTTCGTTGGAACCATTGGTTTTATCGGTATTGTAGGACCACATATTGCACGTATGCTTGTGGGTGAGGATCAACGGTATTTCTTACCACTATCTGCAGTATGTGGCATGGCGATTTTGTCTCTCGCATCTATTGCGAGTAAGATGCTCGTTCCTGGGGCGATGTTCCCAATCGGTATTGTGACAGCAATCATCGGTGTACCTTTCTTCTTCTCGTTGGTATTAACTAGGAAAAGGAGCTATTTCAAATGATTGAAGTTCATAATCTAACCTTTGGTTATTCCTCTACGGAAGACGGACAAATCTTAAAGGGCGTTGATTTTGCTGCTAAAACAGGTAAATTGACTGCGCTCATTGGTACTAACGGTGCTGGTAAATCTACACTTTTAAAAACAATCATGGGTATCTTGAAAGGCAAGGGCGAGATTTCCGTTAATGGTAAACCTGTATCTCAATATTCTACAAAGGATTTTAGTAGTACAGTGAGCTATTTGTCTCAAGATAATGACTGTAAAGTCAATCTATCTGTTTTTGAAGTCGTTATGCTAGGGCGCATGGGATCCATGTCCTTCCGCGTAAGTGATGAGGATATTGCAGCCACACAAGAGGTATTGGAACGGTTGAACTTACAGCGCTTTGCATCTCGTAACATCATGGAGCTCAGCGGTGGTCAACGCCAACTTGTGTTCATGGCGCAAGCCCTTGTAAAAGAACCTAAAATCCTAATTCTTGATGAACCGACAAGTGCTTTAGATTTGCACAAGCAATTTGACTTGTTAACATTGTTAAAAAACCTGACTCAAGAAAATGATTTTACAACACTCGTAACATTGCATCATCTTGATCTGGCGGCTATGTTCGCAGATGAAATCATCGTGCTTAAAGAGGGTACAGTATACGCTCAAGGCGCACCGAAAGACATCTTTACAGAAGCCATGATGGAAGATGTATATCGTGTTAAAACGAAAATTTATATGGATGACAATGGGCTACCTCATGTTATTCCATTAGAAGCTATTACTAATTAATAGGATTCTTTATGATTGAGCTGATCTATTATAGTGTTGGCACTATTTATTATAGATAGTCATTGACGTGAATGCAGTTATTAATAGGATGTAAGACTATTAGTTAAAAATAAAAGAAGCTGAAATCTTTGCAGAGCAGCATTGATTTCAGCTTCTTTTTGTTGGGAAAAGTATTGGTATTGTATTTAAATAATCTCTTTAACCTGTGCTATACCCTTATCAGTAAGCACGTAGTGTCCATTTGTCACATATAATAGACCTTGTTTCTTTAGCTGTGAAGCAGCTTGATGAGTATAATCAGGTCTCCAGTTCAAATGCTCATGAATGGTACCAATGCCGTTTTCAACGTGCGCGATAGGTGTATCCATATGTGTATAAATATGGCACAACATCATCGTTTCCCGATAATGGCGACGCAAATGACGTTGACGGCGGTATGTGGCGATATAGCCGGTCTTTGGTGTTGCGATAACAGCGATAATCAGTGCGATACCGATGGTGGTTGCGATGGAACCCGCGATGGACACGTCCATGGTGAAAGCAACTTCCGTACCGATAACAGCACAGATAATACCAATGATGATACTGCTAGTAAGCATGGCTTTCACAGAGTCCGTCCATAAATAAGCGATGACCGCAGGCCCAATCATGAGGCCGATGACGAGAATAGCACCTACCGCTTGGAACGAGGCCACAACGGTGAGGGACACCATGGTCATCAGCACATAGTGGATGAGGGCTGGCATAAAGCCGAAGAGCCCTGCTAGTAGCGGATCAAAGGTGGAGAGCTGCAATTCCTTGTAGAATAGCATGACTAATATTAAATTGATGAGTGCCACGCCTAGAGAAATCCATAGCGATACAGGCCCCAAGTCGGTGCCGTTCACAATCCATCGATCAAAGGGGGCAAAGGCTATTTCGCCGAGTAATGCGGTATCTACATCGAGATGAGCATTACCGCTGTATAGGCTGACTAGAATGATGGCGATAGAGAATAGAAGCGGGAAGATGATGCCGATAGACGCATCTTCGTTGACAAGCCCCGTATTGTGTATCATTTCTGTAAGCCATACGGTGCCTACACCAACTAAGGTAGCCCCGACGAGTAGAAATGGAGAGTTTAAATCTTCCGTCATAAAGAAAGCGAGCACGATGCCGAGAAATACGGTGTGCGTAATGGCATCGGCCATCATGGACATGCGACGCAATACGAGGAAGACCCCAGGGATGGCACATGCGATAGACACCGCAATGGCAATAAGCAATATCTCTGTATGAACTGTCATGGGGCACCTCCTATGCGAGGTTGTGCGTCCTCAGCTACATAAATACTTGGCTGTGCCTTGGATTTGGGAGCCCTTGCGGTTTCCGACAATAATGCGTGCTTTGACTGCCTATTTTTGCGGAACTGCCAGAGCATACCTCGGTTAGGAGCAAAGATGAGGCTTAACAATACGAGAATCGATAAAATGACGATGATAGCTGGACCTGTCGGTAATTTTGGGACTGATGTACTCCAGATAGTACCGCCGATGGCGGATATCATGCCGAAACATCCTGCTAATATACACATGGTGCCCAGTTTGTTCGTCCACTGTCTTGCCCCTACGGCGGGTGCAATGAGGAGGGAGCTAATTAAGATAGCCCCTACCGATTGAATGCCGATGATAATGGTCATGATCAATAGTGAACGATATAAAATAAGGGTGAAAGTGACGGGAATTTGTAGTGTTTTGGCGTATTCCACATCGAAGGAGATGAGCTTTAGCTCCTTCCAGAATAATGCGGTTAACACGATGATGATGAGCGCTGCTGCAGATGTAATGTACACGTCGCGCGCTAATATGGTGGCTGCCTGTCCAAATATAAATTTTGAAAGTCCCGCCTGACCAGCATTGTTTAAGCTTTGTACATAGGTGAGCAATACCATACCGAGCCCAAAGAAGGCAGAGAGTATGGTGGCTAAAGCGCCATCAAATTTGATTTTGCTGTTTTCTACGGTGATGGTAATGAGCCAAGCCGCAGTGATAGAGGATAGGGCAGCACCTGCGATGAGAACTTCGATGTCCTTGATGCCTGTCAGCAAGAAGGCAATGACCACACCGGGTAATGCCGCATGAGATAGGCCGTCACCGATGAGACTTTCCTTGCGAAGCACCGCAAAGGTGCCAGCGATACCACTAGCGAGGCCTAATAACGCCGTGCCGAGCAGTACCATCTGCGTCGTATAGGATTGGAGTATGGTCATACAATCCTCCCCTTCCCATAGGTGCGCTCAATAGCTTCGTCCGTAAATGTATCTGCTACGGGGCCATAAGCGATAGTTTGTTTGTTTACCATCGTTACCCAATCGAAATATTGGGGCACTGTATTTAAATCGTGGTGGACGACGATAACCGTTTTGCCTCGAGCTTTCATTTCTTGTAAAAGCGAAATAATAGCATGCTCTGTGGTTTTATCGACGCCCTTGAAGGGTTCGTCCATGAGGTAAATATCTGCCTCTTGGACGAGAGCTCTTGCGAGGAAGACGCGTTGTTGTTGTCCCCCTGAAAGCTGGCGAATTTGTCTGTCCACATAGTCGCTCATGCCCATTTTTTCAATCATGGAGAGGGCGAGTTCCTTATCCTTTTTGCTAGGTCGCTTGAACCAGCCTAGATGACCATAACGACCCATGAGTACTACATCTAGTACGGTAGTGGGAAAGTCCCAGTCTACGCTACCACTTTGAGGGACGTAGGCGATTTTCTTGTAATCGTTTTTGTCCATCGCTAAGTGGTGATCGATATAAAATTTTACACTTCCTGAGATAACTGTTAGTAGACCGAGCATGGCCTTTAATAATGTGGACTTACCGGCACCATTAGGGCCGACAATGGCCGCTAAGGAACCGATGGGTACCTTCATATCTACGTCCCATAATACGGGTTTTGTCGTATATGCTACGGTCATATCTTCAACTTCAACGGCCCATTCCATGGAAACCTCCTTGTATTAATGAGTGCTGCTAGCTGTGAATTGCTAGTAGCATATGTACTTACATAGGGAACATAAATTTTATGTCACCCTCGTTTTAAAAATGGTATATATTATTTTAATGCCTTAGCGATGGTATCTATATTTGCTTTCACCATACCGATATATGTACCGCCTTCAGTGCCTTCGGAGCCGAGAGAGTCGGAATATAATTCGCCACCGATGGCAACATTCCAGCCTTTAGCCTTAGCTGCTTCTTGAACGGCTTCAATTGTTTTATGTGGTACAGAAGACTCTACGAAAATCGCTTTAATTTTGTGGTCTACGATATATTGAACCAGTTCATTCACATCTTGTGTGCCTGCTTCTGTAGCAGTACTTACACCTTGCAAACCTTTTACTTCAAAGCCGTACGCGCGAGCGAAGTATTGGAATGCATCATGAGCTGTTACAAGTACGCGAGATTCTTTCGGAATAGATTCTGCTTGAGCTTTAACGTACGCATCGGTTTCATCTAACTTAGTAAGATATGCGTCATAGCGTTTTTTGTAATCTTCTTTATGAGCCGGATCGGCTTTCGCAAGACCTTCGTATACTGCTTTTGCTGCTAGTTTCCAGTTAGCAACGTCAAACCAAATATGAGGGTCTTTTGTTTTTACACCATCTTCTTCGTCAAAGTCGAGCAATGTAGCTGGATCAATGGCATCAGATACGCGGATGGTCGCTTTATTTTGCTTTGTTAGATTATCGAAAATGGAACCCATTTTACCTTCCAAGTGAATGCCGTTGTATACTACAACATCTGCCTTAGACATAGCGGTTACATCGCCTGCGCTAGCTTGATATAGATGAGGGTCTACACCAGGTCCCATGAGACCTTGTACGGTTACATGATCACCGCCGATTTCTTTTACTAAATCCGTTAACATCGTTGTAGTAGCTACGACATTAAGTTTTTTCTGACTATCTTGGGCTGTGTCTTTTCCGCAGCCTGCAAGGGCAAATACTATAAGTGCTAATGATACGACGACTAATAAAATTCGATTAAATTTCATAATAAGCCTCCTTTTTAATAGATACTAAATTTAAAAACATTAATGACTTTGTTTGAGGGAAATATTTTGTTCTAATAATGAAATAATTTGAAGAAGGAAAATATCTCTCTGAATCTAAACGGAAAAATAGCCGCTACTAACGTAGCGGCTATTGGCAGTTATACGGTCTTCTGCTAAGGTCAAAATAATCTAGGGAATAAGTGCTTGTAGATGGCTAGGCCCAATGAGGGCAACGATACCAAGTACCATCATGACCTTCATTTGAATACGCTTTCTACGTCTCATGATGAACCTCCTTTGTGTAGTTTTTTGTCATATCAACTAGATATGTGAGTTCGAACAGTTATCTTGAATTCAATATATCATAAATGAGAAATTTTATCAATAAGAATTTATTCTTTTAATATTCATCTTTATTTAGTATGATATTATGCATAGATAAAAGGTTAATAAGGAGGCTTCTTATGAATAAATTATTCCGATACGCTGCTGCAGCAGTACTTGTTGCATCTTTTGGCATGTTAGGTGATTATACAGCTGATGCGGCAAAGTTTTTAGAATCTCCAAGAGAGGTTACTATTGTAAAACCAGAGTTGCCTGAGATTCCTCAAACTGCTACGGTAGCGCCTGATATGCGCGTACGCTTCTTGATTGATAAAAAAGGTAATGTTAAAAATGTTTTCGTAGAGCGCTCTTCTGGATATGCTCCTGTTGATGAAGCAGTAAAAAAAGCAATTTTGCAGTGGAAGTTTACCCCTGCTATTGGCACAGATCAAAAGGCACACGAATCCATTATTGGGATGACAATTACTCTGCCTAAGCAAGCTGTGAAAGCTAAATAAGGAGAAAACGATGAATAAAGTGTTGCGTTGTATTATCTTAAGCTCATTTTTTGTAATGAGTATGGTAGCTTCTGTGTTGGCAGCTCCATACGATCCACCAGTAGCTATAGCTACACCACCTATTGACCGAGCACTGCTCGCCGCCTATGGTGAAGCAGCTCATGGTGCGGATATACGTTTTACCATCAAGGAAGATGGTTCTGTAGGGGACGTTGAAGTTGTCTCATCTAGTGGCTCTAGTACGCTTGATGCCGCCATTGTTGATACTATTTCTAAATGGAGATTTAGCCCTGCTACAGATTCCAATGGTAAACCTGTAGCATCTTCTAAAACTGAATATATTGATTTTAAAAACTAATCAAAGGCACTCATACAGAACTGCACTCCAAAAATTGGACACAATTTTTGAAGTGCAGTTTTTGTATGCCAAAATATTCTAAAAAATAAAGTAAGGTTATTCACTTTCATAACATTGGATTCGTAAATTTTAAAAATAAATCAAAATTGTATCTGTAGCAACTGAAAATTACTTTCAAAATGGTATAATAAAAATATAATTATAGATTAGCCCGTGGAGGTATAAGCATATGAATCCATTAAAACAAAAGCTAGATATTAACAATGAACGTTACAGAATTATTGTGTCCATTAAAGAAGATTATTTAGATGGTAAATTGTCCTTAGAAGAGGGCAATCGCATTTTAAAAGAGAAACTAGGTACTTGTACACCTGATGAGTTTGCCTATGCAGAGCAAAGCTTGAAAGGTGTTTACAAGGACGAAGAAATCCTAGAGAAAATGGATGATCTCTTAGATCTATTTGATGGCGTTTTGGTGCGTGCTGAAAATGAGTATCCTGAGAACCATCCGTTGTGGGCGTACTTGGAAGAAATCAATGCTGTTGAAAAGGTAGCCCTTGAAGCAGACGAATTGTTAAAACAAGAGAAGTTTATCAAAAATCCATGGCTCGGCGTTTTTGATTCCTTAGCAGAGTGGAGAACTCATCTATCTCGTAAGCAAAATCAACTGTATCCAATGCTTGAGGACCACGGCTTTGACCGTCCAACGCGCATTATGTGGACCTTTGATGATGCTGTGCGCGATGCTATCTCTGCATCCTATGCATTGCTTCGGGAAGATAAGTATGAAGAATTCCTAGCGTCTGTGCCAGAAACTTTGGCGAAATTACGGGATTTGAATTCTAAAGAACTAGAAGTTTTACTGCCGACTTCTTATAAATTGTTGAGTGACGAAGAGTTTGTTCGGATGAGTAAAAATGACCATGAAATTGGTTATGCTATCATCAATGCGCCAGGCTTATATGTAGTGCCAGGTATCAATGATTCTGCGGCGCAATTGAATGGTAATAATTCAGCTCAAGGTGGTGCTGTATCTAACGAATTCTTAAATGATTTAGCCGGCTTGCTATCTAAATATGTAGGCCCTGTTGGTGCGGCGCCCGCTGGTAAGGATGCAGTCCTCGATGTAGCAACGGGTAAATTGACATTAGAGCAAATTAATTTGTTGTTCCGTCATTTACCGGTAGATTTATCCTATGTAGATGAAAATGAACTAGTTAAGTTCTACAGCGATACGGCACATCGTATTTTCCCTCGCAGTGCGAACGTTATCGGCCGTGAGGTGAAGAATTGTCACCCAGCAAAATCCGTTCATATAGTAGAGGAAATCGTAGAGAAGTTCCGTTCTGGCGAACAAAGCCAAGCGGAATTCTGGATCAATAAACCAGGCTTGTTCATCTATGTTATCTACACAGCGGTGCGCGATGAAAATGGTAAATTCCGCGGCGTATTGGAAATGATGCAAGACTGTACTCATATCCGTGAACTTGAGGGTTCTCGTACATTGTTGACTTGGGATAAAACTGATTTTGTAGGCGATGGTGGTAAAGAAAAATCCTTGGCTCAAGAGGCAGCAGAAGAGGTAGAAGAAGAACCATTAACAATTGATGCAGATGGTCGATTCCACATCGATGCAAAAACAACATTGTCTAATTTAATTAAACATCGTCCAGATATTGTAGATCATTTGATTTCTTTGAATCCTAAATTTGAGAAATTAAAAACACCTATGGTAAAAGTAATGGCCAAGGTGGCAACAATTAAGATGATGGCAGAGCGCGGCGATTTTGAGGTAGATGATCTAATTAGTAAAATCGATGCATTTATCAATAAAGACAAGAAATAATTGCACATTTTAAACGTGAAAGAGACGAGTTCCCAATAGCTCGTCTCTTTTTGCTTTGTTATTTGACTAGTTGTTTTGTAAATAGGTTTAGTTACTTTGTAACTATGTCTAGTTTTAAGATACTCTATTGAATACTAATAGTTTTATGCCGCTAGGTATTAATTTATTACATTACAAATGTGTTGCACTAATTCAAAATAAACATACATTAATTTCCTATAAATCATTTGTTTTATGTATACAAATTTGATCGAAAAGGGTAAAATAGAAAATAATGAAAGTATTTGCCTTAGCAGTGTTTTCATGTACAACATTACTTTTACAAGAGAAATTACTAATATATTTAAAGGTGAGGATCTAGATACTATGTCGACAAGACGCGTTTGGAAGCAAAGTGAAATCAAAACAAACCCATTATTTTCTATGATGCGCAGTACAATTGAAACTGCATTCTATGGGAACAATGTAACTCCTGTAACATCTGTGGCACAAGCGTATCAATTAGCCTCTGAAGAGCCAGGTGTTATCGTCCTCGATATGCCAGTATTTAAACCTTTAGAGCAAGGTTTGCCAGCTGATGCAAAGGTTCTTGTTACAAACGATGGTAAAACTACTGGCCGTTATGCTAAAGCTCGCCGCATTATTGGCGACGAAGGTATCGATGAAGTTGAACTCGCGAATATTGCACGTGATGCTGTATATGATAGCCGCAATAAAGAGTGGATTTCTGCGGAATCTATCGTTGGTCTTGATAAAAAATTCACAGCTCGTGCTCATTTGATGATTCCAAAAGATCACGCGTCTATTTTATATTCTTGGCTTATGAACTTTAAGTTCTTTGATGCGGCTGTAAAAGAATTCTACAACGATAGTGTGGACATTCCGGAAGGCGACATCTATATTTACTCTGATCCTGACTATGTTGTGCCAGGTCATCCAGGTGGTCTTGCTATTTTTGACCCTGCTCATAACTGTGCCATGATTCTTGGTATGCGCTACTTCGGGGAGCATAAAAAAGGTACACTTACACTTGCGTGGTCCTTGGCAAACCGCTTCGACTATGTTGCATGCCACGGCGGTATGAAACGTTACAACCTTGAAGGTGGTAAAACATATACTATCGGTGTATTCGGTTTGTCCGGTTCCGGTAAATCCACATTGACTCATGAAAAACATGATGGTCGATATGATATTTCTATCTTGCATGACGATGCGTATGTTATCAATACAAACGATTTGAGTTCTATTGCTCTTGAACCTACATACTTCGATAAAATGCAAGATTATCCTGTGGAACATCCTGCTAATGAATTCTTGTTAACACTACAAAACGTAGGCGTAACAATGGATGAAGATGGTCGCAAGGTTGTATTGGCCGAAGATGTGCGTAATAGCAATGGTCGTGCTATCAAATCTCAATTCTGGACAGATAATCGCGTAAACTACGTTGGTGAACCTGTTAATGCCATAGTATGGCTTATGAAAGATAAAACTTTGCCACCTATTCTTAAAATTGATGATCCAGTATTGGCATCTACTATGGGTGCAACGCTGGCAACTCGTCGTTCTACAGCGGAAAAACTGGATGCTCATGTCGATCCAAATGCACTCGTTATCGAGCCATATGCAAACCCATTCCGTACATATCCATTGGTTCGTGATTATGAAAGCTACAAAAAATTATTCTCCAAATGTGGCGTTGAATGCTACATCATGAACACAGGCTTCTTCTTGGAAAATAAAATTCCTAAAGAAGTTACTCTTGATTTGTTGGAGCGTTTGGTGGAAGGTACATTGGAATTCAAACCATTCTGTGAATACGAAAATCTTTCCTATGTAGAGGTACCAGGTTTTGAACCTCCATTCGAAGTACGTGAATACCATCACCAATTACACCAAGCTTTCGAATTCCGTTATGACTATGTGGAAAAACTTAAAGGTCATAAAAACGAATTACCTCAAGAAGTATTGGATGTACTTAAATCCTTAATGTGATCTAAAAATTAAAAAGGGCTGTAATAGAATGCGGCTCTATCGCATCCTATATGTAGTTCGTTTACCTTATAAGACATACCAAGAAATTTAGCTTTGTAAGACACTAAATTTCTTGGTATTTTTATTTTTCCTCATGTATATGTAACATATATTTTAGTAATGAGTAGCTATAATAGAAATAATGTTTTATTATAAGACTTGTATACGGACATAGTTATAAGGACTTGTATATGGACATAAAAGACATTAAATATATTAGTACCATCGTTGAGATGGCATCATTTTCAAAGGCATCTAAAAAATTATATATTTCTCAGCCGGCGTTGAGTCAGGGGATTCGTCGTATTGAAGCAGAGCTAGGAGTTACGTTGTTTGTTCGTGATCGCACAAAAGTCGTGCCAACTGCTGCGGCGTTACAAGTTGCAAAAGAGGGCATGCCGTTAGTTTTAAAGGTGGAGGCTTTAACGCAATCTATCATTAATCAAGGAACAGATGTAGCCTATCATGTGCGTATCGGCTTGTCTCAATTCTATGGACATCATATGCTTGGGAAAACATTGAAAAGCTTTCAACAGATTGAACCTACTTGGGAGTTCCATGTTGTAGAGGGAGAATCTCACTTTTTGGAACAGCAAATTTGTGATGGCTTAGTAGATGTAGGATTATTTCCAACGCCGATTTATTCTCAGGACCTTGAAAGTTATCCCGTTTTAGATGAGCAGATTTTATTGGCCATTAGTGTGGAAAACAAGAAGGCCATAGATATTGCAGATTCTCTCATGACCAGTGATGGAATTCGAAAAATTGCACCCTTTGGAGCATTTCCGTTTATTTTGCTAAGAGAAGGTCTAAAATTGCGGACGTTGGTTAACCGTCTATGCCAAGCGGAATCCTTTGTGCCAAAAGCCGTAATTGGCGCTGAAACTTTAGATTCATGCCGGTCCTTGGTAGAAGATGATTATGGTATTACATTCTTACCGAATACTCTTAATAGCAAGGGGGATGACGATAAGGTTAAATTCTATCCTCTTGCATCGAAACTTTGTTTCCGTCAATTAGTTTTTGTGGCGAGGTCTGATAGGGCAAAACGTTTCCATTTATCTGAAGTAGCACATATTATGCAGCAATTTTTGTAATGTATAGATATAAAGATATTTAGGTGGCATATCCTGAGGGGGTAGAGCATATTAATGAATTAATAATTAATACATAAATTAATACGTAAATCAATCAATAAATTATAGAGACTAATTCCTGTAAAGTTTAGGAATTAGTCTTTTTTTATTTATGAAAAGAAACTGAAAGAATCGAATTTAATAAATATCGTAATTATAATATTCTTAGATATAGATGCGTCAAAAATTTCTCAAATTTTAATTGACAAATGTCCTTTCAGAAAATATACTTATAGTAGTTTAAAACATATTTAGGAGATAGGATTTAAAGCCCATCATTGTAGTGGATTTAAATATAATTAAAAGTAGAATATGTTTTTGTTATTATTGGTTGGCCTATGTAGGTCCCTAGGAGGTTTCAAATGAGTAAAGATGTGGAAAACAAAAATACCCATGACCATAATCATGGTGAACAACATGAACATGGTCACAATCATAATCATGAACATCATTGCCACTGTGGCGGTCATGATCATCATGGTCACGACCACGACCATCAACATGACCACGATCATGACCATGGTCACGACCATAGTCATGCAAAGGCTCTTCCGACGGATAAATGGGTGCCACACACTCATGAACCAGGGGTACCTCATGAACATGGCGTAAATGACTATATGAAAGCCGTTGCTGAGTATCGTAAAACATGGCCTACAAAACAAGATGTTATTGAACAAACACCAGATCCTGCGGTACGTGAAATGATTCTTCGCATGGAGCAAATCGGTTGTGATACAGTATTTGACCGTTTTGATAAACAACAACCACAATGTACATTCGGTATTGCCGGTGTATGTTGCCGTATCTGCTTCATGGGTCCATGTAAAATTACACCTAAGAGCCCTCGTGGTGTCTGTGGTGCCGATGCTGATCTTATCGTAGCTCGTAATATGACACGTGCTGCTGCAGGTGGTTTGACTCAACATGGTGCACATGCTCGTGAAATCTTGATTTCTTTGAAAGCGGCTGCTAATGACCAATTGGATATTCCAATTTTAGGGGAAGAAAAAATCCGTACTGTATGTAAAGCTTTCAACATCCCTGAAGAAGGCCGTTCCTTAAAAGAAGTGGCAAATGACTTGGCAGATGTTCTATTAGAAGATTTGAGCCGTGCATTACCTGGCGAATATAAAACAATTACTGCAATGGCTCCTGCAGAACGTCGCGAAGTATGGAAAAACTTGGATATCTTGCCTATTTCTGCATACAATGAAGCCTTCGATGCATATCATCGTACATGCGTAGGTACAGATGGCGATTGGGAAAGCAACATGAAACAATTCTTGCGTTGTGGTCTTGCTTTCACATTCACTGGCGTAGTAGCGGCAGACATTGCTACAGATGCATTGTTCGGTCAAGGTGGTCGTCGTACTTCCAAAGTTAACATTGGTGCCTTAAAAAAAGGTTATGTTAACATCGCCGTTCATGGTCACTTGCCAACATTGGTATCCCAAATTTGTAAAATCGGTGCCTCTGAAGAGTACTTAGAAAAAGCAAAAGCTATCGGTGCTAAAGGTATCCAATTCTACGGTATCTGCTGCTCTGGTTTGTCCAGTATGTACCGTTATGAAAATGTTATTCCATTGTGTAACGCTATCGGTGCTGAGCTTGTACTTGGTACAGGCGCTCTTGATTGCTGGGTAGCTGACGTTCAAGACGTATACCCTGCTATTATGGACGTAGCACGTTGTTTCAACACAAAAGTTATCACTACATCTGATGCAGCTCGTTTACCAGGTGCAGAACACATTGGCTACGACCATCATCACACTAACTTGGCTGAAACAAAAGAATTGGCTCGCAAAATCTTGGATCGCGCTCTTGAAGCTCATGAATTGCGCAAAGGTATGCCTGTATTCATTCCACCATACGAAATCACAGCAGAAGTTGGCTTCTCTCCAGAATCCACGGTTAAACATTATGGTTCCTTCAAACCATTGGTAGAGGCTTTAAAATCTGGTAAAGTTCGCGGTATCGTTAACGTAGTAGGTTGTTCCAACCCTCGCGTTATCTATGAAAAAGCAACAGTAGATATTGTTGATACACTTATTAAAAATGGCTGCATTATCCTTACAAACGGTTGTGCATCCTTCCCATTGATGAAACTTGGCTATTGTAATACAGATGCTAACAAGAAATGTAGCCCTGCATTGCAAGAGTTCTTGGGCGATGATCAACCACCAGTATGGCATGTGGGTGAATGTGTAGATAATGCGCGTTCTTCCGGCATCTTCGGTGGTATTGCGGCAGAACTTGGTCTTAACTTACCTCAAT